>JAOZMA010000118.1 GCA_029934555.1 Acidimicrobiia bacterium
AAGCAGGTGGCGATGCCATCACGTGGGCCGAGCTCCTCGCTCGGGGCGCAGAGGCGCCGGTGGATACCGTCCATCCTGCCTCTGAGGATCTCGCTGGGCTGATCTACACATCGGGAACCACCGGGAGCCCGAAGGGTGTGATGCTCTCTCACAGCAACTTCATGAGCAATGTGAACATCGGGCAGGAACTGTTCGACTTCGACTCCACCGATCGATTCGCGTCGTTCCTTCCGTGGGCCCATTCGTTCGGGCAGACGATCGAACTGCACTTCATGATCAAAGCCGGTGCATCTGCCGGTTTGACGAGCGCCAAGACGCTCATGGATGATCTCCCTGAGATCAAGCCGACGATGCTCGTGTCGGTTCCCGCCGTCTACAACCGTGTGTATGACGGGCTCCAGAAGATGATGGCTGCGAAGGGTGGAATCACGAAGACGATCTTCGATCGTGCCCTCGCGAACGAGAAGAAACGGGCCGAACTGGCTGCGGAGGGCAAGACCTCCCAGTGGGTTGAGATGCAACACGGCATCTACGACAAGTTGGTCTTCTCAAAGGTGCGCGCCGGGTTCGGCGGGAGATTGAAGTACTCGATCTCCGGCGGCGCAGCGATCAACGTCGAAGTAGCCAACTTCATCTCCGCCCTCGGGATGACCGTCTACGAAGGGTACGGACTCACTGAGACGTCTCCCGTCTCGAGTTGCAACTACCCGGGAACCCGACGCGTGGGGTCGGTCGGGAAGGAGATCCCTCATGTTCGGGTCGACATCGACACCGACGTCACGGGCGACCCTGTGATCGGCGAGATCGTCGTCCACGGCCCCAACGTGATGCTGGGCTACTACAACCTCCCTGAGGAGAACGAGAAGGTCCTGACCCCCGATCATGGATTCCGAACCGGTGATCTCGGATACAAGGATGAGGACGGATTCATCTACATCCGCGGCCGGATCAAGGAGCAGTACAAGCTCGAGAACGGCAAGTACGTCGTGCCATCTCCGATAGAGGAGCAGCTCCAGCTGTCCGGCTACGTGACGAATATCATGGTCTACGGCGAGCAGCGGCCGTACAACGTCGCGGTGATCGTCCCCGACATGGATGCGTTGACGAAGTGGGCCGAGAAGCATGGCCTTGGGGATCTCTCTGAGGATTCGCTCCTCGAAAGCGAGAAGGTCAACGATCTCTATCAGCGTGAGATCGATCGCCTCTCGGGCGACATCAAAGGGTACGAGAAGGTGAGGGGCTTCGTGCTCGAAGAAGAGGAGTTCGCCCCGGAGAACGGCATGCTCACCCCGAGCCTGAAGGTCAAGCGCCGTGCAGTCATGGACAGATACGGCGACGACATAGAAGCGCTCTATGTGAAAGAGTAGATCAGTAGAGCAGTAGATCAGGGGTCGCGGGACTGCTGATCTACTGCGTTGCTGCGCTACTCACCCTCACGGCAGCCATGGGTCAACAATGATCGGGACGCCGAGGCTCGTTGCTGCGTCTTCGGTCGATATCCACGACTCGTCGATGCAGTCATTGCACACCGCCCAGAGCTCATACGTGGACCTGCTCAGTCGGCGTCCGTGCACGAAGCCATGCACGCCCCGTCTTGCACACTTCATGCAGTAGTTCCTGACCGACACCCCGATCAGCGACGTTGAAGCGACGCGGCGACAACGCGGTTCCTGGACACTCGGCGGGCCCCACTCCACAGCGCAGAGTACGGAGACGGGCATGATCGAAGCCCCGAGGCCACAGGAAAGATCACGATCGAGCTTCGAGCGCGAGTCCCAGACACGCAGACCGCACTTGCATTGCTGGAGGTGGCCGGGCTCGAAGGGATCACCGCCCATGTGGCAGAACGCACGACCTGTGTTCGACCACAGATCGACGGCTTCGTCCGAGTAGAGAGCTGCGATGTGCACCTCGCCGTCGGAGACGAGGCGTGCCCGCTTCCATCCGCGGGGAGCTCCGGTGGGGATGATATCGGGGTAGCCGTCCGGCCACGCCGGCGGCAGTCCACCCTTCGTCGAACCCGGCTCAGGCGTCATGTGTACGCCGAACCCGACATGCGCGCTTCCACCTCATCCCCCGGTCAGTTCCCCACCATGAATCGGAACGCATCCGATTATCGTATCGGAGAATGCCACCATCCGGCAGTGTCGAACGGCCCAACAGGATCTTGAGCCGCCGAAGACTCGGCGCCCCAAGATCGGTACTGAGTACTGGGCACTGGGGTACTGAGTACACCCGAACGCTCCGCGTTCGGGTCAACCGCGGAGGTGCAGGGAATCGAACCCCTCGGGCCGCAATGCAACCCGACACCGGTGTTGAAGACCGGGGAACCCACCAGGCGTCCGGACACCTCCGGGATTGAACCTACCGGACCCGGCGGCGCTTGGCGCTACTCCCCTCCATTCCGCGGGCTGGCTGCGCCGCCGGCGGGGACTGCAACCCTGGGTACGCGTCCTAGGTGGTGATGTAGCGTTCGAGTTGGTCGATCATGTCGCTCTGCTGGGCGATCATCGCCTTCACCACGTCGCCGATCGAGATCACGCCCACGATGCGGCCGTCATCGTCCAGAACCGGGAGATGCCGGATCCGATGTTCGGTCATCGACTCCATACATTCGGTGACGGTCGAGTCCAAGCCGACCGTTCGGATCTCGGTCGTCATGATCTCCGAGACACGGGTCTCTCTCGATCCGCGCTCGAGGAGTTTCACCTTCCTGGCGTAGTCCCTCTCCGACAGGATGCCGACCAGATCGTCGCCATCGAGCACCAGCAGCGCACCGATGTTGTGTTCCGCCATCGTTTCGAGGGCATCGAAGACCGTGTCTTCTGGCCCGACCGACCATATCCCTGACCCCTTGGCGTCAAGAATTCCGCTCAGCATCCGTTGCATATCATCCCCTTCTCTCCCCCACGAACCTACTCGTGGAACGTCTGTCTTGTCGGAGCAATCGAACGGGCGTGGGCGTACCGTTTGCCCCTACACTCGGTCGATCATGTCACGACGTGCTCGCTTCGCATGGTTCTGGCTCGCGACGATCACGATCGTCGTGATGACGCCGCTCGCGTCCTTCGCCGCCGGTGAGTCCATCGGTGGCACCCTGATTCAACGTCTCGAAGACGAAAAGCTTCCCATTGAGGGCGTGACCATCACCGTGAGCCAGGACGGGAATGAGATCGGCGCCGGGGAATCCGCTGCCGGCGGAAAGTGGGAGATTTCGGTACCGGGCGCAGGCATCTACCAGGTGAGACTCGAGACCTCGACGCTACCCGATGGCGTCGCTCTCACCGATCCCGACAAGGAGGAATTGCCCAACGTCGAGGTCAGAGACGGTCAGACCAAGAAGGTTCTCTTCCCTCTGGGAGAGGGCATCGTCTCGTCTGTGTCGACGTATGAACGCGTCGGATTCTTGTTCGTCGCTGGGCTCAAACTCGGAGCGATCATCGCCCTGTCGGCCGTCGGACTCTCCCTCGTCTTCGGCGTAACGGGCCTCGTGAACTTCGCCCATGCCGAGATGGTCACTCTTGGTGCCGTCGCCGCCTACTTCTTCCATGCATCACCGGCTGGACCGCAATGGCCCCTTGTCGTTGCCGTCTTCCCTGCCGTTCTCGTTGGAGTCGCCTTCGGATGGATCCAGGAGCGCGGTCTTTGGCGACCTCTCAGGGCGCGGCATACCGGTCTCGTGGCGATGATGGTCGTGTCCATCGGACTGTCGTTCGCCGTCCGCAACCTGATCCTCATCTTCTTCGGTGGCGAGCCGAGGGCCTATCCAGACTTCGCAGGCCAGGCTCCAATCGAGATCCTCGGTATCCCTATGGTGCCGAAACAGCTCATCACGATCGGCGTCTCTCTCATCGTCCTCGCCGGAGTTGGGCTCTTCCTCCAGCGAAGCCGTTCAGGAACAGCGATGAGAGCGGTTGCCGATGATGCCGATCTCGCGGAATCATCCGGCATCAACGTCGACCGGATCATTCTCATCACCTGGATGCTGGCCGGTGGACTGGCTGCACTCGGTGGCACCTTCTTCGGCCTCAATCAAGCCATCCAGTGGGACATGGGCTTCAAGCTGCTGCTCCTCATCTTCGCTGCCGTCGTCCTGGGTGGACTCGGAACTGCGTACGGAGCCATGGTCGGCGGATTCATCGTGGGAGTCACCGTGGAGATGAGCACGCTCATCTTCCCGAATGAACTCAAGACGGCTGTCGGCCTCGTTCTCCTCATTGTCATCTTGCTTGTCAAACCGCAGGGCCTCCTCGGCAAGAAAGAGAGGATCGGCTGATGGACTGGGGCAGCGTTCTCATCGATGGGCTCCTCTCTACGATCGGCCCGATCACTGCGGCATATGCGATCTCGGCCATCGGCCTCAATCTCCAGTTCGGCTACGCCGGCCTTCTGAACTTCGGCCACGTCGCATTCATGCTTGTCGGAGCGTATGGCACAGCTATCACTGTGAATCTCGGTGGACCACTCTGGCTTGGCATCATCGTCGGAATCCTGGCAGCCGCTCTCCTGGGTCTGCTTATCGGACTCCCGACCTTGCGCCTGCGGGCCGATTATCTGGCGATCACCACGATCGCCGTTGCCGAGGTGATCCGTCTCCTCGTCCGATCGAGTTGGGCACAGCCGCTGACAAACGGTGTGTTCGGAATCCAGGGCTTCGCCGACTCGTTCTTCGACCTCAACCCGTTCGCACCGGCCGAACTCTATGGGTTCGGAACCTTCGTGGTCACCGGCCGCAAGCTCTGGGTCATGCTCGTCGGATGGACGCTCGTCGTACTCCTGACCCTGCTGGTCCGGCGTCTCATCAAGAGCCCCTGGGGTCGCGTCCTCAAGGCGATCAGAGAGGATGAGGACGCCACGATCGCACTCGGCAAGAACGTCTTCGCCTACAAACTCCAGGCGCTGATGATCGGTGGTGCCATCGCAGGCATCGCAGGCATCCTGCTCGCCGTCGAACAGCGGAACGTGACACCGGACGCGTACCTGCCGAAGATCACATTCATCCTGTATGTCATCGTCATCCTCGGAGGGGCAGGCACGATCCTCGGGCCCATCGTGGGAGCGGTCGTGTTCCAGTTCCTCTTCTTCACGATCGACGCTCTCATGGTCAACGCCCAGGCCAACATCGGTTGGGTCGGCGACTTCCTCACTCCTGCCGCTGCCGGGCAGATCAAGCTGGTACTCGTCGGTGTGGGAATGATGGTCCTCATGATCTTCCGACCACAGGGCATCCTCGGGAACAAGGAAGAGGCGCTGATCGATGAACGCTGATCACCCGATGGACGGCGTGGCTCCGGAACCCGGCGTTCACAAGCCGAATCCTGTGCTCGTTGCCAAAGACCTCCAGAAATCATTCGGTGGCCTTCGTGCCGTCGACATCGACCACCTGGAGATCCAACGCCACACGGTGACGTCCCTTATCGGACCCAACGGGGCGGGCAAAACGACGCTCTTCAACCTGCTCACGGGCTTCGACAAGCCCGATGCCGGTGAGTGGCATCTCAACGGCGGAGGCCTCGTGGGAATTGCGGCGTATCGGGTCGCGAGGCGCGGGATGGTCCGCACGTTCCAGCTGACACGCTCCCTGGCTCGACTGACCGTGATGGACAACATGCTTGTCGCAGCCAAAGACAACAAGGGTGAAGGGCTGTGGGGCGCCCTCACCGGCGGCTGGCATGCCACAGAGGACGCCAACGAAGAGCGCGCATCCGAACTCCTGGATCGATTCGGTCTCGATCACATGGCCGATGAGTACGCGGGCAGCCTCTCGGGCGGGCAACGCAAGCTCCTCGAGATGGCGCGAGCACTCATGATGGATCCAGAGGTCGTCATGCTCGATGAGCCCATGGCCGGCGTGAATCCAGCGCTCACACAATCGCTCCTCGGACACATCACGGGACTTCGAGACGGCGGGAAGACGGTCGTATTCGTCGAGCATGACATGGACGTCGTCCAGGAGATCTCCGATTGGGTCATCGTCATGGCCCAGGGCCGCGTAATCGCTGAAGGACCACCTGACATCATCGCTACGAACCCGAGCGTGATCGACGCATACCTCGGCGCCCATCACGGAGAGGCTGCAGAATGACCGATCAGCTCCTCATCGCAGACAGCGTCGTTGCCGGCTACCTCCCGGGAGTAGACATCCTACGCGGTGTCGATCTCACCCTCGCCGATGGCGAACTCGTCGGGATCATCGGTCCGAACGGAGCAGGGAAGTCGACACTCGTCAAGGCTATCTTCGGCCTCGTTCCGGTACGCGAAGGACTCGTGACCCTGCGCGGCGACGACATCTCCAACCTCGCTGCTCACGAACTGGTCGCCCTCGGCGTCGGGTACGTCCCCCAACGGGCGAACATCTTCCCTTCGTTGACCGTTGAGGACAACCTGCGCATGGGCCTCTATCTCGATCCGAAGGCGTGGACCGAGCGACTCGCTGCCGTTGTCGAGATCTTCCCGCTCCTCGCCGTCCGATCAGAACAACGAGCCGGGTTCCTATCCGGCGGCGAGCGCCAGATGGTGGCGATCGGGCGGGCGCTGATGATGGACCCGTCGGTGCTCCTGCTCGATGAGCCATCTGCAGGACTCTCTCCTGCCAATCAGGACCTCGTCTTCGAGCGTGTCCGCGGCATCGCCGACGCCGGAGTGTCCATCATCATGGTGGAGCAGAACGCCCGGCGGTGTCTCCAGATCGCCGATCGTGCGTACGTCCTCGACCAGGGATACAACGCCCACACAGGTCCGGGACGGGATCTCTTGCACGACCCGAAGGTGATCGAGCTCTATCTCGGAAC
>JAOZMA010000119.1 GCA_029934555.1 Acidimicrobiia bacterium
TACTTCTAAGCCCGCTACTCGCTCTCCTAGTTACACTGACACCACACTCCCAGGGAACCCTCCCATGAACAGCCTTCTGTCCTTCGCAGGTCGGGACATGGCCATCGACCTCGGCACGGCGAACACGCTTGTGTTCGTGCGCGGCCAGGGCATCGTCCTCAACGAGCCGTCGGTCGTCGCGATCAACACGCGCGACAACACACCCCTCGAGGTCGGCATGGCCGCCAAGCGGATGATCGGAAGGACACCGTCGTACATTCAGGCCATCAGGCCGCTGCGCGACGGCGTGATCGCCGACTTCGACGTGACCGAGAAGATGCTCCGCTATTTCATCGACAAGGTGCACACCGGTCGGTTCGCCGCGCGCCCGAGGATCGTCATCTGTGTCCCCTCCGGCATCACCGGTGTGGAGCGCAGGGCGGTCGAGGAAGCCGCGTATCACGCGGGAGCGAGGAAGGCGTACACGATCGAGGAGCCGATGGCCGCAGCGATCGGCGTTGGCCTCCCGGTGCACGAACCGACAGGTTCGATGATCGTCGATATTGGTGGTGGGACGACTGAGGTCGCCGTCATCTCCCTCGGCGGGATCGTGGTATCGAAGAGCATCCGGATCGGCGGCGACGAACTCGACGACGCCATCATCCAGTGGGTGAAGAAGGAATACAGTCTCATGCTCGGCGAACGAACCGCCGAGCAGGTGAAAATGGCGATCGGATCGGCCTGGCCATACGCCGATGAACCGGCTGCCGAGGTGCGCGGCCGCGACTTGATCACCGGTCTGCCGAAGACGATCGTGCTTTCGAGCGCGGAAGTCCGTGAAGCGATCGAAGAACCGGTGGAAGCGTTCGTAGACGCGGTCAAGTACACGCTCGACAAGACACCTCCCGAGTTGGCCGCCGACGTCATGGAACGTGGCATCGTGCTTGCAGGCGGTGGCGCCCTGCTACGCGGTATCGACCAGCGGCTCGTCAACGAGACGGGCATGCCGATCGTGACCGCCGATCGGCCACTACAGAGCGTGGTGCTCGGTTCGGGAGCGGTCCTGGAAGAGTTCAACGTGCTTCACGTCGTTCTCCAATCCAGCGGCCGCGGGTGACATGGTCCCGGGTCGAAACTGATGTTCCCTTCTGGACGGCGTCTTGATCGCTCTACTGCGCTCTTCGTAACACTCCTGGCGGTGGGGTTCCTCGTAGCGACTTTCGACGTGCGCTCTTCTGGCGACAGCTTCACGACCGTGATCCGCGGAGGCGCGCAAACCCTCGTGTCTCCGGTTCAACAAGGGATCGACTTCCTCATCCGGCCCGTGGTCGGGTTCGTCGACGGCATCTCCAACGTTGCGGGGCTCAGCGACCAGAACGTGCGACTCGAGGCGGAGGTACGCCAGCTCGAACAGCGACTTCTGGAGACGTCTGCCCTCGAACGGAGGCTCGCCGAGCTTGAGGCGATCAACGATCTTGCTCCACCGGAGGATCTGGCGACGGTGACGGCACGGATCTACTCCGCAGGTGCATCGACGTTCGATCAGATCCGGCTTGTCAACCGGGGATCGGACGATGGGATCATCGTCGGACAAGCTGTCATCGACGAGGACGGTCTGGTCGGTCGCGTGGATCTTGTTACGAAGACCTCGGCGCGGGTGCGTCTCATCACCGACCCCCTCGTGTCGGTCGGTGTGCGAGTGCAGGACACGAACCAAACCGGTGTGACCACAGGAAGGGGCGACGAACTCCTCCGTCTCGACATGTTCGACGCGACCCAGCCGGTGCGTGAGGGAGCTGTCGTTCTCACCGACGGGAGCCTGTTCCCGCCCGGGATCGTCGTGGGTTTTGCCGATGAGACGAAGTCGGCGGACGTCGGGTTCGCTCTGAGGACCACGGTCGATCCATCCGCGGCGTTCTCACAACTCGACTTCGTGAAAATCGTCGTCGGATGGTCGCCACTCGATGCTGATCCGGAGGCTACCGATCCGCTTGTCAACGCGCCCTCGTTCACCGACCCGGGATCGGAGCGGGAATGACGAACGGCAAGGTCATCATCGCTCTCGGCCTCGTCGTGGCAGCGGTACTCATCCAGACGACCGTGTTCCAGCACATCCGTCCGTTCGGATACGCACCGGCACTCGGGCTGCTCACCGTGATCGCCCTGGCGCGCCTCCTCGAGCCGGAGCAGGCCCTCTTCGTTGCGTTCACCGGCGGGTTCCTCCAGGATATCGTCGGTGGTGCGCCGCTCGGTCTGTGGGCCAGCACGTTCACCATCGTGGCGTTCATCACGCTGAAGGTGCGTGACCGCGAGATCGCGGGGACGCCGGTCATCCTGCTGGGAGTGTTCGGTCTCACCGTGATCGGCCAGTTCACGTACGCGATCCTCGGGACATTGTTCGGACAAGGGATCATCAACCGTCCCGGCTTCATCGGCGACCTCCTCGTGCCGGCCCTGTACAACGTGGTCCTCGCCTACCCGATCTTCTGGCTGGTGAAGGTCACCGTTCGGCCTCCCGAAAGGTCGTGGGCGGCGTGACGAGCACGTGGCGACTTGCGGGTGTGGGCCTTGTGCTCGCTGTGATGCTCGGTGTGCTTGGCCTGCGCCTCTGGACGATTCAGGTGACGGAGACCGACACCTACACGGCTGTCGCCGCACAGAATCTGATCCGCGTCGTCCCGACACCTGCTCCCCGCGGAGACATCTTCGATCGAAACGGAAAGCTGCTCGCTGGGACAGAGGCATCGCTCGCCGTCGTCGTTGACATGGGTCTTGTCGAAGACGAGTTCGTCGAGGATCTTGCCCAGCGCCTCTCTGCATTTCTCGATCAACCGGCAGGGGACATCCTTGAACGCTTCGACAAAGCGAACTCCGGAGCCCAGATCATCCTCGCAGAAGACCTCACCGAACAGCAGGCGTTGACGCTCCTCGAGCATCGGGAAGACTTCCCGGGTGTCGCCGTGATCCCGCAGCCGGTCAGGGAGTACCCCGGAGGGGAACTCGCCGCGCAGGTACTGGGGTACATCGGCAAGCCATCGGAAGCAGATCTCGAGCGGCCGGACGTGAAGGGGACCGACGTCGTTGGCAAGGCCGGTATAGAACGGTCCTACGACGACGTGCTTCGAGGCACCGAAGGCGTGATCAAGTACCAGGTAGATGCCAGCCGCTCGGTGCTGCAGCAGCTCGGAGAGAAGCAGTCGACCCCGGGGAACAACCTGATCCTCACGATCGACAGCGGAATCCAAGGCCAGTTGCAAGAGTCGCTCGAGGCCGGTCTTGGATTGGCCAGAGACCTCGAGATGGCAGAACGCCGGAAAGCGCTGGAGTCGGAGAACGGGGACATCCGGACCAGGCTGTTCCTCGCTTTGGAGGCGAAGCAGTTAGAGGCGAAGCGGGCCGCCATCGAGGCAGCGGCTGCGGAGGCTTCAGGAGAAGACGTCACGGCCACCGATGAGGACAGCGTCGACCCGGACACCGTCATCGAGATCGATGAAGGCAAGGTGCTTGGCTCGCTGTATCCGGGCCTCCCGATCGACAACGATGGCGTGTGTGTACCCGTTCAAAGAGTCGAGGTGGGCGTGGGGTCCCGGACGCTGCTCTCCGGGATCAATGAGCGCACGATGCGACTCGAAGCCGTCGTGCAGGACCGGTCACAGCGCATCGCCGTGGTCGACATCGACGGTGAGCAATTCGAGGTCGAGGACGGGAATTCGTTCGCCACGACCCTGCGAGTGATCGCGATCACAGACGATGCCATCGTCGTGTCGCATTCAGACAAGTGGTGCCCGGTGCGTGCGGTCGGCGTCGTTGAAGATCCCACCGATGGTTCGATCATCGCGATGGCTTCGTACCCGTCGTTCGATCCGACATCGTTCGTGAGTGGATTGACGCAGGCCGAGTGGGAGAGCCTGGGGACGATCAACGCGTTCACGAACTTCGCCATCCAGGGCCAGTACGCCCCGGCGTCGACGTTCAAGGTCGTCTCCTACGTGCTGGCGATGGAGGAGGGGATCTACCCACTGGATCGCCCGATCGACGACCGCATCCTCGGAGACGAGAACACCACGACCACACTCCCCGGTGACGAGACCGGGGGAGAGGACGGGGCATCCGAGGAAGAGCCAGAAGAGGAACCGGCTCAGCCCGTCCCCTCGGACAGCGAACTGAAGCCGCTCACATCGGATACGGACGAGTACCTCTGCACGGGAAGCCTCCGCTTCGAGTTCAACGACGGTTCGTCCCAGGTGTACCGGGACTGGAAGAGGAACGGGCACGGCCCACTCGATCTCCACGGTGCCCTCCAGGCATCATGCGACCTCTACTTCTGGGAGATCTCGCTTCGGATCTGGAACGAGCGATCGGACGAGTCGGGTATCAACAACGAGGATCTATGGCAGGAGTGGGCCCGGTCGTTCGGGTTCGGAACCGAGACGGGCATCGATCTTCCGTTCGAGAAGCCGGGTCTGATCCCGGACCGACAGTGGTTCCGCGAGGAGCAGCGCAAAGACACCGGTCGGGTCCGTCCGACCGGACCGTGGGTCGGTGGAGACCTGATGAACGCGGTCGTTGGTCAGGGAGCGGTTCTCGTCACGCCTCTTCAGTTGGCGAACGGTTTCTCAGCGATGCTCAACGGGGGCACACTCTGGAGACCCCGTGTCGTCGCGGAGATGGTGGACCAGGAAGGCAACGTCGTCGACGAGAATCCGAAGTCGATCATCCAGACCATCGACATGGAGCCAGGGACCGTCGACGCGTTGCGTCGTGACTTCCAGCAGGTCGTGAACGGGCCGATCGGGACGGCTCGCAGCGCTTTCGCCGGGTTCGGCCCACAGGTCTGGAGCGTGGGCGGCAAGACCGGGACTGCCGAGATCATCAAAGCCGTGGAAGACGTCCAGGAGGTCGATACGGCGTGGTTCGTCGGCGTGACTCCCGTCCTTTCACCTGAGTACGTGGTGACCGTCGTCATCGAACGTGGAGGATCGGGTGGCAAGGTAGCGGCTCCGGTCGCACGTCAGGTTCTGCAGCACATCGTGAACGGCGAGGGCGCGGTGACGTCGCTCGAAGCCGGGGAGGATATGGACTGATGGCGGTCACGACCGACGGCAGCCAGATCTCACTGCTCCGGCGGGACCGGCAGCTTCGCCCCGATTGGTTGCTTCTGATCTCGTACGCTGCGTTGTCCGCCCTCGGTCTCCTGATGATCTACACGGCATCGGCTCCGCGTTTGGAAGCGCTCGGTGTGAGCCCGACTCGAGAGCTCGAACAGCAGGCGGCGTTCTTGCTCATCGGATTCATGGCGTTTGGCGTCGTTTCACTGATCAAGCTGGCGACGATCCGTCCATGGGTCTCGGCTATCTATCTCGGATCCATCGTGACCCTTGTGCTCGTTCTGAGTCCGCTCGGCTCTTCTGTGAAGGGTGCGCAGAGGTGGATGCAGCTTGGCCCGATCAGGTTCCAGCCGTCCGAGATCGCGAAGCTGGCCGTCATCCTCGCCCTCGCAGCACTCCTGGCTGCGGCAGCACGCCCGATGCGGTGGGATCGTGTGGCGCGAGCCGTGGCGCTCGTCGCCCTGCCGGCCGTGCTCATCTTCCTCCAACCCGATCTCGGGACGATGCTCACGTTCGGGTTCATCGCAGGCATCATGGTCTTCGTTGCGGGAGCGACCTGGCGCCAGATGGCGGCGTTGGTGGTTGCCGGCCTTATCGGCACGGTCGCCTTGTTCCAGGTGGGGGCGATCAAGGAGTACCAGATCACGCGGCTGACGGCGTTCCTCGATCCGGTATCCGATGTTCTCAACACGCAGTACAACCAGTACCAGAGCCAGATCGCGATCGGGACCGGGGGGCTGTTCGGCAAGGGGTTGTTCAACGGGACCCAGACGAATCTCCGCTTCGTTCCCGAACAGTCGAGTGACTTCATCTTCACGGCCGTCGGTGAGCAGTTGGGATTCGTCGGGAGCCTCCTCGTTCTCGTGCTGTTCGGAGTTCTCATCTGGCGTGTGCTGGTCTCAGCGGCGAATGCGAGCGATCGGTTCGGTCAGCTGGTCTCGACAGGCGTTGCTGCGCTTCTTGCCTTCCACGTGTTTGTCAACGTCGGCATGACCGTTCGGTTGATGCCGGTCACCGGTCTCCCGCTGCCTTTCATGTCGTCGGGAGGTACGGTGTTCGTGATGATGAGCGTTGCCCTCGGACTCGCCCACTCGACGTGGATGCGCCGCCCGACACTCCCGATCGAGCGTTCGGCTGCGCCGTAACCGCTCACTCGGTCTACAGTCATCGGTCATGCACAGACGCTCCGAACTAGGTTGGATTGAGGTCATCGCGGGGCCGATGTTCTCAGGGAAGAGCGAAGAGCTCATTCGTCGGGTGACCCGGTACGGCATCGCCAGGATCCCCGTCCAGACGTTCAAACCTCAGATCGACACGCGATACTCGACCGTGGAGGTCGTCTCGCACTCGAACCTCTCGATCGAAGCGATTCCGGTCGCCGATTCGAGCGAGCTACTGCACGCCGTTGAGGATCGAACGATCGTGATAGGGATCGACGAGGGACAGTTCTTCGATGAGGGCCTCGTCGATGTAGCGACGGATCTCGCTGCTGCCGGCAAGCAGTTGATCATCGCTGGGCTGGATCTCGACTACCTCGGCCGACCGTTCGAACCGATCCCTTCCTTGATGCTGCGTGCCGAGTACGTAACGAAAGCGCTCGCGGTGTGCCATCGATGTGGCGGCCCTGGCCTGTTCACCCAGCGAGTGGTCCAGTCCGACGAATTAGTGGTTCTCGGCGCTCAGGATGCATAT
>JAOZMA010000120.1 GCA_029934555.1 Acidimicrobiia bacterium
GACCTCACTTACCACGATGGATCCGACACCGGCATTGGCGTCGATGCTGAACATCGGAATCCCCTCATCGGAGAACTCCGTGCCTTCCACCCGACTCACTCCCAAACCTGCGCTCTGGTACCCGAGGATGTCGACCGATCCGATACCGACCTTGCCGCGCACAATCGCGCTGGCCGGTTCCGGGAGCCAGATCCTTATCTCGCCGGCGCCGATTTGTGCTTCGATCGATATTGGATAGGTATCCGGGTCTTGCCGAGACGGTGCGACGAAGTCGCTCAGATCGATCTCAAGGACCCCCGCACCGAGCTCGTACTTGAAGTCGATGCGCTCGAGGTCCTCGATGGACTCCACGCGGATGTACCGTTCTCCGGCCTCGCCGTTGATCGACCATGTTGGGCCGATGGTCGCAAGGAAGAGCACCGGCATCAGGAGTAGTCCGACGATGATGAGCCACCGGGCTCGGCCGAAGAGCGCGCCGACGAGCAGACCCGCTCCGATGACCGCGATCGTGACGGCAACGTAGTGGACCGGGTCAGGGAACAGCACCCCGGCCACGTCGAGGATCGCAAGTCCACCCACAGCGATGAGCGTCGCCGCCACCGTCAGTCGGCCCAGGATCGACCTGGGCTTCGGCGGTCGGAGCGGCACGGGTGGCGATGACGACTCGACGTTTGATTCGACGGCGATGTCCACCGTGTCATCTCCCTCAACGACGAGTTCCTCATCAGTTGACTCAGGTTCGAAACTGTCGTCTCCGTCGTCGATCGATGAGGACTCGCCGTCCTGGTCACTCGGTGGACCGGATCGTCGATCGAGGTCACCGCGATAGAGCAGCACGCCGATCACGAGCAGAATCCCTGCAACAACGAACTTGCCTGAGATCAGATGGAAGCTCGATGCCAGGATGATGACCGCGACACCAACGAGGACCGCCCCGACGACCATCCCCGTGTTCGATGTGTCGAAACCGTCGAACCACTCGGCGACGATCGGCTCGTTGCTCCCCTCGTCCGGGATGAGGAGCCAGCCGATGGCGTACAGCACAAAGCCGATGCCCCCGAAAAGGGCCAGCAGGATGAAGCCGACTCGGAACCAGGTGGGACTGATGTCGAACCGCCTTCCGAGACCGGAGGCCACACCCGCGAACACCCTGTCCTGGAGAGGTCGGCGGAGAGGTCGCTCTGTGGATTGGATTGAGTTGCTCATGTGCCCATCATGCAACCGATCCGCATCTCGCGGAATCGGGGATCCTCCTGGTCGAACCCTGATGCCTCAGGGACATCTCAGGGTTCTCACCGGTTGTGACTCGCCCCAGCGTGTGACAACATCACTCTTGCATGATCTCCGAGGACGACACAACCCCGAACGATTCCGCGGACCGCTTCCAGGTTCTCCGCGGCCGTCTCACGCGCTCGACGCATGATCGCATCATCGCAGGCCTCGCTGCCGGGATAGCAGCCCGCCTCGGGATCCCCACCGTCTACGTTCGTGCAGGCTTCGTCACGCTCACGCTCGCCGGCGGCTTCGGCATCATCTGCTACCTCGCCGGCTGGCTGACGGTGCCGGATGAGAAGGAATACGGGTCGATGATCGTCGCTGATCATCCGGCAACCACATCGCAGAAGGCCGGAATCTCCCTCGGTTCACTCGCCCTTCTCATCGCTCTCGACGCTATCGGCCTCTGGTTCGGACCGATCGTGTGGCCGGCAGCGCTCTTCATCTTCGGCGCAGCCCTCGTGTGGGATCGATCGAGCGTGGAATCACGTGATCGCTTTTCTCGCATCGCCTTGCCGACGGGCGATGGCACCAGCAGGAGCCGAATCCAGATCATCGTCGGCGTCGGTCTGATGACGATCGGGATCGTTGTTGTGCTCACGTCTCTCGATTCGTTCCAGTCCCTCGGGCCGATCGCGGTCGCCGTCCTCATCACTGCGGCCGGTTTCATGCTGTTGTTCGGTCCGTGGATGTTGGGCCTGTTCGAGAATCTTTCGAAGGAGCGCCGGGCAAGGATCCGCTCCGAGGAACGAGCCGATATGGCTGCCCACCTCCACGACTCCGTGCTCCAGACGCTCGCAATGATCCAGCGGAGCGACGATCCACAGCGGATGACCACTCTCGCCAGAGCCCAGGAACGTGATCTCAGGGCCTGGCTGTTCGAATCCACTGATGCTGTCGATGGGGGTACGGTTGGAGAGGCCGTCTCTGCAGCAGCGGCGAAGGTCGAAGAGGACTTCGATGTCCCCGTCGAAGTGGTCGTCGTCGGCCACCACAGCCTCGATGACACGACAGGACCGCTGGTGGCCGCCGCCGCTGAAGCGATGGCCAACGCCGCCGAGCATTCGGGGGCCCGGACCGTCTCGGTGTACGTTGAGTGTTCGCAGGATGCCGTCGAGACCTGGGTCACGGATCAAGGATCCGGTTTCGATGCTGACGACGTCTCGGAGCAGCGGAAAGGCATCTCGGAGTCGATCGTCGCCAGGATGGCGCGCTCCGGCGGCGAAGCGACCGTTGTCTCCCACCCGGGAGAAGGCACCGAGATCCATCTACGATCGGAACCGCGATGACAACTATCTACCTCGTTGATGATCACGAACTGTTCCTGAGCGGTGTTCGAGCGGAGCTCTCCGAACGGTTCGAAGTGTGCGGCTGGTCAACGGACGTCGACGGCGCCGTCGACGGTATCCGGAAGCTTCGCCCCGATGTCGTGCTCGTCGACGTTCACATGCCGGGAGGGGGCGGGCTCTCAGTGGTCGGCAACGTGCTGCAGACGAACCCGGACATCCGGTTCCTTGCCCTCTCCGTCTCGGATGCTCCAGAAGACGTGATCGCCATGATCCGGGCGGGATCCCGCGGCTACGTTACAAAGTCGATCGAGCCCGATGCCCTTGCCGACGCTATCGAGCGCATCGCAGCAGGAGATGCCGTCTTCTCCCCCAAACTCGCCGGATTCGTACTCGATGCATTCTCGGAAACGGTTCCCGTCGAAGCAGACCCCGAGCTCGATCGTTTGACGCCGCGGGAGCGCGAGGTATTGCGCCAGATCGCCAGGGGCTACGCCTACAAGCAGGTCGCCAACCGTCTCTCGATCTCCGTGAAGACCGTCGAAACCCATGTCTCAGCCGTGTTGCGCAAGCTCCAGTTGTCCAATCGCCACGAGTTGGCACGGTGGGCGACCGAACGACGCATCGTCTGAGGGGAGGCGACAGGTGACAGGCAACAGGCGACAGCTCACAGCCCACAGCTCACAGCCCACGGCTCTAGGTTTCCGAGCGTGAAGTTCCTGCTCATCGTTGCCTTGAACGCGGCCGCAGCATGGCTGACGGTGTGGCTCGTCCCTGGTCTCCAGTACTCCGGAGATTGGTGGCGATGGATTCTCTTCGGCGCCGTGATCGGCCTGATCAACGCCATCATCAAGCCTGTCGCCAAGTTCCTCACCATCCCGATCCGCATCGTCACGCTCGGGCTGTTCACTCTTGCCATCAACGTCGGGCTGATGACACTCGCCATCTGGGTTGCCAAGGATGCCGACGTCGGATTGACCGCCGACTCATTCTGGGCCGCCCTCTTGGGTGGCCTCGTCCTCACCGTCGTGGGATCGGCGCTGAACCTCGTCAACCGGGACTGAGCGGCACCTCGGCGGGTATCGTGTGAGACCAGGAGGATCATCCATGCTCAACCCCGCTCGAACACTTCTCGCATTTCTCTCGAAGCCTCATGTCCAGACCGGCCTCGCTCTCGGAGCCGCAGCGGCTCTCGAATCAAATCAGCCGTCGCTGATGGTTCGGCCGCGAACCGATCAGGCCCTCGTCGTTGCCGGTTCGATCGCCTCCGGCTACGTCGTCGGGAGCGGATACGCCCAGGTCATCGAACGACTCCCGGTCCGTTCGCCGATAGCCGTCGACGCCATCGCGGGCGCCGCGGCAGCCACGTTCGTCTCAACGATCGGACCGAAGATCGAATCCTCTCGCCCGGGAGCCCTCGCCGTCACAGCCGCTCGAGCCCGATCGTACGCTGCCACGTCGGCGCTGGCGACAAGTGTCCTGCGGCGTGGAGTTCGCGCTGCAGCCTCCCATGGTCGACTCGCCGGGAGCGCGGCAACGATCGGTGCAGTCGCAGTGTTCGCCGGCGGCGCGTTCCTCTACTTGCGAGACCGCCTCGATCGCTACGACGCAGGTGAGAGAATCCCTCCGGATGGTTCGGATGTTGCCTGGACCCTCGCGGTCGGAGCGGGTGTCGCTACCGCAGCCGGTAGTGCTGTGATGGCCGAGCGAGCTGCGGCGAGGGCTTCGGCTGCGGCGTTGGGTCGGGCGATCGGTGGACCGGCGGGGGCATGGCTGCCGCTGACCCACGTACTCATCGGCGGCGGCACTGTGCTCGCAGGCCGATTCGGGATGGATCAACTGCTCAGGAAGATCGAAGCGTCGAACCAGGCCACCGAGATCCGCTACTCCACTCCACCCGCGACAAGTCTTGTGAGCGGCGGCCCCGGCAGCAACGTGCGATACGACGAACTGGGTCTCCAGGGACGGCGCTTCGTCAGCGAGGCATCGCCTGCCGAGCGAATTGACGAGGTGCTCGACGAATCTGGAGCACAGGGTGCGATCCGTGTCTATGTCGGCGTCGACTCGGCTGATTCGGTGGATGCCAGAGTTGCGCTTGCCGTCGAAGAGCTACAGAGAACGGGGGCGTTCGACCGATCGCTCCTCATCGTCGGTTCGCCCGCCGGCACCGGCTATTTCAACTACATCCCTGTCGAGGCAGCCGAATACCTCTCTCGCGGAGACATCGCTTCCGTCGCGATCCAGTACGGGTCGCTCCCCTCGATGCTCTCAACATCGAAGCTCCCACTGGCGATCGAACAGCATGCCGCTCTTCTGCAGGCGATCAACAGCTCACTCTCACGACGCGATCCATCCGACCGACCACAGATCGTGCTGTACGGCGAGAGCCTCGGGGCACAAGCAAGCCAGGGAGCATTCGCAGAAGGAGGGACGGCAATCCTCGACGAGTTGGGGGTGAACCGGGCCCTGTGGGCGGGCACGCCGTACGCGACCCAATGGCACCGAGAGATCCTCGAGGGCGGACCCGGCATCGACCCGTCGATCATCGCCCAATTCGCTTCGATCGACGAATACAACGACGTCCCCGACGCAACCCGGTCGGAGATTCGGTACTTCTTCCTCGATCACCACGAGGATCCCGTCACTCGATTCGGTTTCGATCTCGCCTATCGCAGGCCGATGTGGCTTGGACCGGCCGATCGGCGTCCGCCCCACATCTCGTCTGCACAGCAGTGGGTTCCTGCCGTGACGTTCTGGCAGAGCGCTATCGACACGAAGAACGCCGCCACGGTGATCCCCGGCGAGTTCAAGGCCTACGGGCACGACTACCGGGCCGACCTGGCGCAGTTCGTGAGTATCGCCTACGGATTGACCGATGTGACGGATGCACAGATGGCGAGTATCGAAGCCCGCCTCCGACATTCGGAGGTCGAACGAGCGGCGAAGATCGCCGATGGCAAAGAGCCGGTCGCGTAGGCCCTCAGATCGCGTCGATGACGGCTTCGACGACGGCACGACGGTGTTGCAGGATCCCTTCGTAGAGATCGCGTCGGTTCGTTCTCCACCAGCCTTGCCATGCCCGCCAGATGAGGCGGCCCCGTTCGGCGAGAGCGAACAGCGCGTAGAGATAGAGGGGCATGACGAGGAGCACCGCCGCTACGCCCTCGATACCCGACCACGTCCATCCGGACCATCCGGCGATACCCCAAGCGATTCCGAAGAAGAGGATCGCAGCGCCAGGCTTCACCGTGGCGGCGACGGCAGGATCGAGCTTTATCCGCCCGATGAGCCACAGCAGCACGAACGGAGTGATGTTGATCACGAGCCCGGCAAGTGCGAACGGCAACAGCACGAGGCCGACGATGAGGTTCCAGATGATGCGACCGAGGAACGAGCCCCGCGAGTCGAACGAGGAAACCATCTGTCGGTCATTGACGCCGGCCGCATCGAGGTCCGCCGTGTAGCGATCGACCGCTGCGGTGATCGCTGCTTTCTCCTCCGGTGGTCGCCCCGAGAGGAGATTCGCAAGATCCGATTCATCGCCGTAGTCGACTTCGGGTGTCGCTCCGGGCACCGTCCGCAGCGCTATCGATGCCGCATCCGACAGCGTTCGCTCTTCCTGCCAATCGGAGTAGTTCGGCGCAGATCGTCTGAGCCTCTCCTCGATGTCGGCCGTCAGCGCCCGGACCGCTTCGTGGTTCGATGCGTCCTGCGCCGTCCCCGGTGGTGCATACCGCCCGATCTCCGCATCGAGATCCAGTGGTAGTCCGACATTGACCCAGACCTTCGACCTGAGTGACGACTTGTCGTCGTAGTGGATCCCGGACGGGATGATCTGGATGCCCTTCACTCCGCTTGCCCGCGCCCCAAGAGCGATGCGAGCGGCCCCGGTCTTGATTCTCGCCATCGAAGGGTCATCAACGGTGACCCCCTCGGGGAAGATCATGATGAGATCTCCTTCCTCCAGGGCCGTGTAGGTGGACCCGAACATCTGATCGTTGCCCGCCGGTCCTTTGTCCTCCGGTTTGTGAGTCGGGATGGCTCGAGCGAACTCCATGACCTGTTTGGCGACCGGATAGCGCCAGATGACATCGCGAGCGATGAATCGCGGTACCCGATCGAGGGCGTAGGCCTGGATA
>JAOZMA010000121.1 GCA_029934555.1 Acidimicrobiia bacterium
CGTGGGTCCTCGAACAGTCGATCCGCAACTACGACCCGTGCATCTCATGTGCGACGCACTTCCTTGATCTGACGGTGGAACGTGGCTGACGTCGTCGTGATCGGGGTCGGCAACCGGATGATGGGAGATGACGCCGTCGGGCCGATCGTGATCGATCGGCTCGCCGGGCGGCTCCCGGAGACAGTGTCATTGATCGAATCGGTCGGGGATGCCACTCATCTACTCGACTCGTGGCGCGACGCCAGGCTGACCGTCGTTGTTGACGCCGTGGTCTCTGGTGGTGTTCCCGGCTCGATTCACCGCATCGACGGAAAGGAGGGTCTCCCGCCATCGTGGCGCTCGGCATCGACCCACCTCATCGGCGTCGTCGAAGCCATCGACCTGGGTGGCGCGGTCGACATGATGCCGGACGAACTTGTGGTCTACGGCATCGAGATCGACAAGGTCGAACCGGGCGTGGTGTTGGCTCGCGAGATCGACGCAGCCGCCGATGAGGTCGTAGAGATGATCGCGGCAGAGTTAGCCGTAGTCCGTAGTCCGTAGTGGGGCACCGTAGTCCGTAGTCCGTAGTCCGTAGTCCGTAGTCCGTAGTCCGTAGTCCGTAGGCGGTTGTCAGTATCTTCCTGTCACCTGTCACCTATGCCAACACATCCTCCACGCCACCGCCGACCACCACTATCGGCTTGAACCCATCCGCTTCCAGGTAGCGAACGGCCATCTCCGACCGGTAGCCGCCCCCGCAGATGACCCACACCGGTCGTTCCCGGTCGAGGGCCTCGGGAATGCCATCGCGAAGATCCGGTACGTAGGCGTGGATCGAGTCGGGGATCGACCCGGCAGCCCATTCACCCGGGGCGCGGACGTCGAGGATCTGGGGCGGGCCGAGGTGGATCTCTGCCAGAAGATCCGCTATCGGAGCGATCCGGTACCCCGGGAGTTGATCGGATCCGGTGAGGTCGGTGACGACTCCGACCACCTGGTCGTAGCCGATGCGAGCCAGTTGAGTCACTGCATCGTCGACGTTCTGACCATCGGTGGCGACAAGCACGATCGGTTCGTTGAATGGCACGAGCCATCCGGCCCAGACTCCCATCTGATCTTCGAGTTCAAATCCATAAGAACCGGCAAGGTGCCCGGCGGCGTAATCGGCGTGGGGGCGAATATCGAGAACATGGGCATCGTCGGGAATGTCGGCAGCATTGAGGGGAGGGATCGGGATCGTCGGGATCGGCTCCGGTCCTGAGACGTTGATCGGTCCCATGTGCGCGTAGTAGTCCGGATACGGTTGAAGGTCGGAGAGGGCTGCGACGACGAACGCATCTTCCGATGGGTACCCGAGCATCGGATTCGAGCGCTTCTCGGCGCCGATCGACGACGTGGTGGTCTCTGCGACGGATGCGGTGCAGAAGGATCCAGCGCCATGCGTGGGGTAGAGGTCGACACGATCGGGCAGAGATGCAAGGCGGGTGACCGACCCGTACTGGAGCCGAGCCAGTTGATCGGCACGGTCGGCGCCGAGCAGGTCCGTGCGTCCGGTCGATCCGACGAGAAGGCTACCTCCTGAGAACAGAGCGACCGCTTCGTCGTCAACGAGGATGAGGTAGCTCACGTGCTCGGGCGTGTGGCCCGGGGTGTGGATCGGCCGGACGGTGAACGGACCTCCGTCGAGATCCTCCCGATGGAAGGCAGGCGTGTGGTCGAACGCCACACCTGCGGATGCGGGGAGGACGAGCTCTGCGCCGGTCGCTACAGCGACGGCCCTTCCACCCGATACGTAGTCGTTGTGAAGGTGGGTTTCGAGGACGAATCGCGTGTCGAGATGACGTGCGGCCTCGACGAACCTGCCCGTGTCGCGCTGCGGATCGATGATCAGGCCGACGCCGTCACGCTCGAAGACATACGTGGAATCTCCCAGCCCGGGAGTCGGGATCACGGTGACGTTCATACGCGGAGGCGGGTCCGCCGGGTTACGTGGCGCATGTCACTTCTGGCCGAATCGGCGGAGGCGGAGAGAGTTGGTGACTACGGAGACCGACGAGAATGCCATTGCTCCAGCAGCGATCATCGGGTTGAGGAACCCGAGGGCGGCCAGGGGTATCGCAGCCGTGTTGTAGCCGAACGCCCAGTAGAGGTTCTCTTTGATCGTCGAGAACGTCCTCCTGGCGAGGCGGAGAGAAGTGACGGCAAGCATCGGGTCGCCGCTCATCAGAACAACGTCACCGGCTTCGATAGCTACGTCGGTCCCGGAGCCCACCGCCATGCCGAGATCGGCCTGGGTGAGAGCCGGCGCGTCGTTGATGCCGTCACCGACGAAACCGACCGAGTGGCCGTCATGTTGGAGTCTGCGGATCTCTTCGGCCTTGTCGCCTGGGAGAACTTCGGCGATCACGCTGGTGATGCCGATCTCGGAGGCGATGGTCTCGGCGGTTCTGCGGTTGTCCCCCGTGAGCATGACGACATCGACACCCATGCCCTTGAGCGTGGAGATCGCTTCGGCCGACGATGCTCTCACCGTGTCGGCGACACCGATGGTCCCCTGCACGGTTCCGTGCCAGCCGACAAGGAACGCCGTGTTCCCTGCGATCTCGATCCGTTCCATTGCGTCGCTGTACCGCTCGGGGATCTGGAGGCCTCGTTCGGCCATCAGCTTCGCCTTCCCGACGGTGACTTCGATGTCGTCGACGGTTCCCACAACACCCTGCCCTTGAAGCGCTGAGAAGTCTGTTGGCGTCGAGAGCTCGACGTCGCGTTCCTCCGCGCCGAGAGCGACAGCCTTGCCGATGGGATGCTCGCTCGCTGCCTCGACCGAGCCCGCAAGGGCGAGGAAGTGTGCCTCATCTTCGTCGGTGACGACGTCCGTGAGGGTCATCGCACCGCGTGTGAGGGTTCCGGTCTTGTCGAAGACGACAACGTCGACTGAACGCGCCCGCTCGAAGACTTCAGCGTTCTTGAAGAGCACGCCGAGCTCGGCTCCGCGCCCCGAGCCGACCATGATCGCCGTCGGCGTGGCCAGGCCCATGGCACATGGGCATGCGATGATGAGTACTGCAACGGCATTGCGGAGAGCCACCGGTAGATCTCCACCGCTTGCGACCATCCAGGAGACGAACACGACTGCTGCGAGCACCAGAACGGTCGGGACGAAGACCGCCGACACGCGATCCGCGAGACGCTGGACCGGAGCCTTCGTTGCCTGCGCGTCTTCGACCAGTCGAACGATCTGCGCCAGCGCTGTGGCGTCACCAACCTTCAAGACCTCGATCTCAAGGCGACCCTGCTGGTTGATCGTTGCCCCGAATGCGTCGTCCCCCGGCGTCTTCTCGACGGGCATGGATTCTCCCGTGAGCATCGACTCGTCGACGCTGGAGGAACCGATGGTGACCCGTCCGTCGGTCGGAATCTTTTCGCCTGGTAGGACCACCACGGTGTCTCCAACCATGACGTCGCCGACGTCGACCATGATCTCGGAGCCGTCCCGTACGACGCGTGCTTGCTTCGCCCCCAGTTCGAGCAGCTTGGTGATGGCTCGGGAGGCGCGACCCTTTGCCCGTGCTTCGAAGAACCGGCCGAGCAAGATCAGCGTCGTGATCATGGCGGCGGTGTCGAAGAAGACGGCAGAGCCTTCGATCATGGCGTACAGCGAGTAGGCCCATGCGGTGATCGTCCCCACCGACACGAGTGTGTCCATGGCGGGACTCATCGACGTGACCTGCTTCCAGGTCGCCTTGTGGAACTGCCATCCGAACCCGAAGACCACCACGGTGGTGAGAACCGCCTGGAGAGCGAAGTTCCATATCTCCTCGGGGCCGAACATGGCGAGCAGGAAGACCGGGACGGTGAGGCTCGCGGCGCCGATCAGGTTCTTGCGCTGGTAGACGACTTCTTCGTCGTAGCGCTCGGTGACGCTGATCCTCTCCTCACCGGCAACGACGGGTTCGATCTCATATCCGATCTTCGCAACCGCCGCCCTGAGGGCTTCCACGTCGACGTCGGGGCCAACTTCGGCTCTGGCCTCATGGCCTGCGTAGTTGACGATCGCCGTCTCCACGCCGTCCTGCTTGCCGAGGACGCGTTCGATTCTCAGCGCACACGACGCGCACGTCATACCGTCGACGTCGAACGTTATCGATTGTGTATCGGTCATGGTCGGACTCCGGCTAGACCGCTCTCAGCTCTGGGCGGGGACGTCGTAACCCTGCTCCTCGATAGCGGCCACGATCGCTTCGAATGTTGAGTCGGTGCCGTCGTAGTCGAGGTCAACGGTGCGCTCGTCGATGTGGACCTCGACCTTGTCAACGCCGTCGAGAGGTGACACGGCACCCTCAATCGAGGACTTGCAATGTCCGCACGAGATTTCAGGGACGCTCAATGTTCTGGTGGACACGGTGATCTCCTTCGTCGCTTTGGGGCCGAGCGTATCAACGCCCGGACCCTTGTGAAACGGGTTTCGTCGATTGACTATTTCAGGAGAAGATGCCCGATGCGGCGCCCGGTGACCCACGAGCCCACGATCCCCATCGTTGTGAGGTAGGCGACGTTGATCAGCATCGTCCACTCGAGGATGCCAAGCGTGAGGCCACGGATCAGAATCACGCCGTGGTAGAGCGGTGAGATCCATGTGATGACCTGCATGAACTCCGGATAGATATCGATCGGATAGAAGGTCGCGGAGAACAGGAACAGCGGGAGCGTGATCAGCGTCACGAGGTCGAGATCCTGCCAGGTCCTCATGTATGTCACTGCTGCGGTTCCAGCGGCACCGAACGCGAAGCCGATGAGGATCGTGGCCGGGAGAGCGAGCACGCCGTACGGGGAGTGGATGAGTCCCATGATCGTCATGACGACGAGGAACGCTGCCGAGTAGAACGCTCCCCGGATGAGAGCCCATGTGATTTCGCCTGTTGCGACGTCTTTGGCTTCGATGGGTGTGGCCAGGATTCCGTCGTAGATTTTCGCGTACTTCAGCTTGAAGAAGAGGTTCGTCGATTCGAAGACGGCCCCGTTCATGGCGGACGCTGCCAGCATCGCGGGTGCGACGAACGCCGTGTATTCGACGGGAATCCCGGCTACCTCAACATCGCCTGCGAGTTGTCCGATGCCAATGCCGATGGCGAAGAGGTAGAAGACGGGTTCGAAGAATCCGGAGAGGAAGACCGGCCAGAACGACTTGGTGGAGACGATGTTCCGCTCAACGATGTACCGACCTCTCCACCTGCGAGGAAGAGGGGGCACGACCCGGGTGACGAGGTTGCCGGTTGTCATGGTGTCAATCGCTTCCGGAACGGTCCGACTGTGAGGGCAGTACCGACCACTATCCATGCCGAGAGGTACAGCACGCTGACCCACCAGGTGATCGCCGGTTCCGTTCCCACCACGATCGCCCGGCTCAGTTCGACGCCGTGGAACATCGGTGTGGCGAGAGCGATCGGCTGCATCCAGCCGGGGAGTTGTGTGATGGGGAAGAAGGCACCGGAGAACAGGAACATCGGGAGGACAACGAATCGGAAGTACAGGGGGAGGCCGGTGGGCTCCTCGAGCCTTGCGGTGAAGGCGGTGGTGGCGGCCACCATCGCGAGTCCAACCAGGAGGGCGGGACCAACGGCCAGCAGGGATTGGAACAGAGGGGCGACCCGGAACGCCGACATGATCACGGCGAAGATGACCGAAACCATGAGCACGCGTGCACCGGACCACAGCATGTGCCCGGCAACGAGACTCGGGATGCCGATCGGCGTCGCGAGCTTCGCGTGATACGTTTTCTCCCACTTGATGCTGGCCATGACCTTCCAGGAGCCTTCGCCTGCGCCTGTCTGCATGGCGGAGGCGACCAGAAGGCCGGGAGCGAGGAACGTGAGGTAGGAGACACCGTCAACGCCACCGGGGAGGTTCTGATCGACGAGGGAACCGAGACCGACGCCCATCGCAGCAAGGTAGAGGATCGGGTTGAGGAAGCTCGAGATCACCGAACCACGCCAGGTTCGGCGGTACACCCTGGCTTCGGCCTCGAAGACCCGGAGTGGGAGAGGCGTTGCCATTACTCGATGAGAGAGCGTCCGGTGAGACGGAGGAACACGTCTTCAAGGGACGATCGTCTCGCCAGGATCATCTCAGGTTCGAGACCGGCGGCCGTCACGTTCGCGATCGTCTCCTCTGCGTCGTCGGTGTACAACAGCGCCCGATCGGCAAGAATCTCGGTACGTGGGGCGAGTTCCTCGATTCGATCGGCGACGTCGTCGAGAACACCGACCGGGAAACGGATCTCGACGACCTCTCGAGGGGCGTACTGCTCGATGAGCGAGCGTGGTGAGCCCTCAGCGACGATCTTCGCCTTGTCCATGACGACCAGACGGTCACAGAGCTGTTCGGCTTCGTCCATGTAGTGCGTGGTGATGATCAGTGTCACGCCCTGTTGCTTGAGCCGGTAGAGGCGGTCCCAAAGAATGTGGCGAGCTTGCGGATCGAGTCCGGTGGTGGGCTCATCAAGGATGAGAAGATCAGGTTCGTTGATGAGGCCCCTGGCGATGGTCAGACGGCGCTTCATTCCGCCTGACAGAGAGTCGACTTTCGAGTTTCGCTTCTCTGTGAGTTGGACGAATTCGAGTAGTTCGTCGATCCGTTCCCGAATCACGGCCCGTGAGAGATCAAAGTACCGCCCGTACATCATGAGGTTGTCGTAGACGGTGAGTTCCTGGTCGAGGT
>JAOZMA010000122.1 GCA_029934555.1 Acidimicrobiia bacterium
TCTACAGCTATCAGAAGTCCGGAGCCTGGTATCCGAAGGGCGGAAGCCAGGCGATCAGTCGAGCCATCGTTGAGGGGATCGAAGCCCACGGCGGAGAGGTTCGCTTCAGGAACCGGGTCACAGAGATAGAAGTCGAGGACGGAAGGGCCGTCGCCGTTGAGACCGACCGTGGTCTGCGGGTCGAAGCCGGTGTCATCGTGTCGAACGCAAGCCCGTCGGCGACGGTGGAAATGACGGGGAGGGACCACCTCGATGACCAGTTCCTCGCCGGCGTCGACAAGGACGTGGCTGCTATGTCGAACCTCATCGTCTATCTCGGTCTCGATCGTGACCTCGTCGCCGAAGGATGGGATCACCACGAATTCTTCCTCTCCGACGGCTACGACACCGACGCTGACTACGCCGCAATGGTTGAAGGCGACTTCTCGAAGACCGGCATGGTGATCGCCAACTACACCGATGCCGACCCCGGCTGTGCCCCGGAGGGGAAGAGCGTGCTCGTGATGCTGTCGCTCGCTCCGTGGGGCTACGAGAACGTATGGGGCACCGGAGGCGACGTCACCGACTACTCCAAGAACGCCGAGTACCTGCGAATCAAAGAAGAGGCGGCCGACCAGTTGATCGATAGGGCAGAGAAGCTCATTCCTGGGCTGCGGGACTCGATCCTCGTCAAAGAGATAGGGACGCCACTCACGAACATGAGGTACGGGCTCAGCCCCGGCGGAAGCATCTACGGACGAGAGCAAACCGTCGAGAACATGCTCGACCGAAGAAGCCCGAAGTCACCGATTCCGAACCTCCTCTTCGCCGGCGCCTGGGTCGGAGGGGGTGGCATGAGTGCTGCTCTCGGGTCGGGTCGCACGGCCGCCGCCATCGCCGGGAAAATGCTGACCGATTGACAGGCATGTTCGCCGGCGGCGCCGCTCCGGGGCGCACGGAGCGTTCATAGACTGACGTTGTGTCTCAGGCCGTTGCCCCTCTCAAGATCAATCGATTCCGTGCGCTGTGGGTCGCCGCCATCTTCTCGAACGTCGGGTCCTTCCTTCAGGCCGTAGCGGCTTCGTGGCTGATGCTCGAGTTGACCGACTCAGCTCTCTGGGTCGGACTCATGTCGGCCTCGGCGACGCTTCCTCTGCTCGTCTTCTCTCTTCCTGCCGGGGCCATTGCCGACATGTTCGATCGTCGGAAGATCCTGATCGTTGCCCAGATGACGATGGGCGGTTCGGCTGCGGCGATGGCGATTCTCACGGCGGCGGGTCTGATCACGCCGGGATTGCTGCTCGGCCTCGGTCTGCTTCTGGGCACGGGTCTTGCCTTCAATCTTCCGTCCTGGCAGGCAACTGTTCCTGACCTCGTCCCTCGAGGCTTGGTTGCGAGCGCCGTGGCCCTGAACTCGGCTGCTTTCAACGTGGCCCGGGCGATCGGGCCTGCACTCGGAGGGTTCATCGTCGCCGTCGCCGGAGCGCAGGTGGCGTTCGGTGTCAACGCCCTGTCGTATCTCGGTGTGATCGTGGTGCTCTTCGTCCTTGCGAGAGTCATGGAATCACCCGATCGTGAGCAGACTTCGATGAGAAACGCGATCGCTCTGGGTGTGCGATTCGCCCGGTTCACCCCATCCTTCCGGAAAGTGATGGCAGTCGCAGCGATGTTCGCCCTGACCTCGTCGGTGATCCAATCGGTGTTACCTGTTCGCACGGCCGAACTGGGCGGAGGAGCCGGAGCGTTCGGGTTGCTCCTCGGGGCGATGGGGGCAGGAGCACTCGTTGGGGCCTTCACGAGGGAGCCCGTCACGACGGGTCTCGGCCGCTGGTCGTTGCCGGTGACGGTCACGCTGGTCGGCCTTGCGGGCGTCGGCCTCGGTCTGGCTCCTTCGATGACGATGGCATTCAGCGCCCTCGTGGTTGTCGGCGTCGCATGGGTGTGGACCCTCGCCAATCTGAACGCGACAGCCCAACTCATGTCACCGGAGTGGGTGAGGGGACGCGCCATGGGTTTGTACATGCTGTCGTTCGCCGGGACGCTCCCCCTCGGAGCGATCATGTCCGGTTGGATCGCCGAACGTATCGGTGCCGGCGGAGCAGAGGTTGTGCTCTCTTCGGTCGGAATACTCCTCGGGGTCATCGTCGTCCCTGCCCTCAAGATCCCTGCACTGAGCGATGTCGTGACGCCGGAGTTCACAGACGAGCGTGTCTTCATGCCGCACGTCGACACCGAGGGAGGACCGGTGTTGATGACAGCGACGTGGCAGATTGACCGCTCAGACCTGGAGGAGTTCCTCGAGGTGATGAAAGAGGTGCGCCTCGTTCGCCTGAGAACGGGCGCCTATCGATGGCGTCTGTATCGAGACGCCGGTGACCCGCATCGGCTCACCGAGGTGTTCCTGACGCGTTCCTGGGAGGATCATCTCGCACAGCACCGGCGCATCGATGACGCCTCGCGAGATGTGTTGCAGCGGGCCCGTGCGTTCGGGCAGTCCGACGGGCCGCGGACGAAGCATCTTGTGGCTGTGGATATGGAGAGTTCGGAGGACTGGGATGCGCTCATCGAGTCGCACACCCAGTATCACGAGAGCGACGGTTCGATCCCCCTCGACCGGTCCACCGACCCGGATTCTGTCTAGCCCACACCGGTGGAAGGTGTAACGGCAGTGTGAAGAGCTATTCGGACGAACGACGCTGATCGACGAAGTGGACCAGGGCGGCTGCGCCGATAGCCACACCGGCGCCGAGCGCTGCGCCAGAGAGCGTGTCGGATAGCCAATGGGCTCGGAGGTAGACACGGCTCAGCGCCATCAGGATGGCGAAGGCTGCAGCGAGTATCTCGAGATTCCTGCGCTTCGGGCCCGCAGGGACGAGCACGATGACGAGAGCGACGGCGACCGCCGCTCCGGCGACTGCGTGACCGGAAGGGAACGAGTAGCCGGTGGTCTCGACGAGTGGCATGGGCGGCCTCGGCCTCGCGTACAGCGCCTTGACGGGTCCGATGAGAAGTTGGGACCCCACCATCGCGAGAACCCAGTAGGTAAGGGCCTCCCATCGTCTCTTCCACAGGAGGAAGGCGGCGGTCAGCACCATCACCGGGGTAACGATCCAGGTCGAACCGATGAAATCCATGACCTCGGCGACTCCTGCGACGAAGCCGTTCTCGAGATTGACGGCCAACGTGTAGACCCAGTCGTCCACCGCCTGAACCCAATCCGCGGTCGTCGGAATAGCGAGAGCAAGGAACAACAATCCGCCAAGAACCCAGAGCGCGACAGCAACTCTTCGCGCTGCAGGATGGTCCGTGAGGAGAGGCCGTTCGGAGAGGCGCCGCTGCCCTGTTGATTCCCCGTTTGAGGTCATAGAGCGCCGTCGGATTCCAACTTCTTCAAAGAGAGGAAGCCGGGCAGGATGGGCAGCCAGAAGGTCGCTATCCGGTAGAGGAACACGGTCGGCACGGCGACCGAGGCGTCCAGGCCGAGGGTTGTCATGGCAGCGATCATTGCCGCTTCAACCGCTCCGATACCTCCGGGAGTTGGGGCTGCCTGACCGAGAGCCTGGGCAGCGAGGAACACAAGTGCAACCTCAAAGAAACGGAGTCCGCCGCCGAACGCCTCGAGACTGAACCAGAGCGACATGATGTAGCCCATGATGGAGAGGAACGCCCCGCCGAACAGCATGACGGCGTTCTTCGGACTCGTGGCGACCTGAGCGATGCCCTGGCCGGACCTCTTGAGTACCGGCCAAATCTTCTCCTTGACGATCTTGCGGCCGAAGGGGAAGTAGAGGACGACGGTGACAACGGCGAAGACGGCGACCAGGCCGATCAGAACCGTGGTTCCTGACGGCAGTTCGACGAAGTCTGCTGCGTTCTTGCCGATCAGCACGACGGACAAGAGAAGCAGCGACATGTGGATGATTCCGGTGCCGACACTGCTGATGCCGAGACCCGCGATCGCTACCGGCGTGTCAACGCCACTCTTCTGCAGGTAGCGAACTGCGGTCGCCATTCCGCCGATCTTGACAGGGGTGATGCGGTTGATGAACGTGCCGGCGAACTGGGCGAGTACCGACGGGATGAGACGAATGCGGTCGGGGACGGATCCCATCAGGTTCCAGGCGGCTCCGAGGTAGGAGAGGAACGAGGCCAACAGAATGACAGGTAGCCATGCCCAGTCGGCTCCGAGCACGGCACCGAAGTCTGTGTTCGCGAGTTGCGGGATGAGGAAGTAGACCGCAAGAGCGAACCCGACGATCATCAGGATCGTGCCGGGCTTCACCCGTTCGAGATCCTCGAGTTCGAGTGGGGGAGTGTCGGTCTGCCGAGAGATCTCGGCCCGGATGTCGTCGTCGAGACCTTTCTGCTCCTTCAGAGCCCCTTTGGTTGCGCCACTCAGAGCGAGTGGTTGGATCCGACCCGCGGCACCTGCGACGGCGTCCGGCCCAACTCCTGCGACGGCGTTCGACACGGCACGTTCTGCACCCACAACGACGGCAGTCGACGCTGTCAGCTCTGCGATGTCGGAGCGGAGCTGACCGTCGGTGGCCGCCAGTTCGGAGAACCCGAAGTCGATCAGCCACGGACGATTGTCGGACGCGAGGAAGACGTTGGCGAGACGGAGGTCGCGATGCGCTGTTCGGCTCTGCCTCAGTATGGCGACCTCATCCCATACGCCTTCGAGAACCTCGTCCGTTAGTTCGTCGGCGGGAACGCTGTCGAGCGAAGAGCCGTCGATCATCGCATAGGCCATGAGCACGGAGTTCGGAGGGATCTCTGCGACCGCTTCGAGTTGAGGCGTCCGTACCCCGTCGGACGATGCCATCAAGGAAACAACAGCTTCGTGTTCGACCGCACGCTTCAGTGAAGAGAAGGGCCGTTCGTCGCCGACTCCCTTGAGGCGGAACATCCGCATGATCCGGAAGAGGATGTCGGCGGACCGTTCCTCAGGGCTCAGCACCTTGACGAAGAGGCGATCGCCGCCGACAGCGGTGGCGAAGTACGGCGTGGACCCACGAGCGTCGACTCCGGCACGGCTCAGCTCTGACAATCGGATTCCGGAGCGTTCGAGGGACGCAACGATGTCCTTCCCGCGGGGCCTCCGGCTGGGTGTGCCGAAAGCGAGAAGGACGGCAGCACCAACTGCGTAGGAGATTCCGATCACGAGGAACTCGTCGAGGGGTGGCGTCTGACCCTGGATCATCCGGACGACCGCCAAGACTGTGATGGTGATCCAGGCAGCCCGCCGCCAGCGCTTCGTCATCCACGGTGCCAACGACGAGAAAAAGGCGACGCCTCCGGCCAGGTAGTAAGAGTGGAAGGATGTGTCTCCCGACACACAGATCTGGGTGGAGTCGACGAGGTGATCGCCACAGATCCAGCCGGGTGGTGTGAATACAAGATCGGGAGAAGAGAACCGGCTCACGACCTCGGCACCAACCAACCATACGAGTCCCATAGCGACCGCCGAAGCGATGAGGCCGAGGCCGAGACGCCTCCACTCTCTAAGCCATCCCAGATAACCCCACGAGAGGAGCGGAAGCAGGAGAGCGAACAGCAACACAGTGGTGATCACGACAACGACGGCCACAGCCGAAACCTTGGAAACGGTGCCGATGACCTCGACCGTGATCGCCTCAGAGATGTTGTTCAGCATCGTCGCGAGGAAGAAACCGATAAGAGCTACCAGGAGGGCAACCACCAGGCGCAGAAGATCGCTGGGATGACGCTCGATCGGGCGTCCCTCGGGTTCGTCGATGACGACCGGGGTTTGTTCGATGGATGTGGTCAACGTTGCTCCGAGATCAATCGATCGGCGAGGATCAGATGAGTATAGGTCGGCTCACTTCCGCAGCAAGGGAGACAACGGCACCTTTGTGCGAGACGTGATCTGTTCAGTCTCGTGGCTCAGACGGGATCTTCTCAGAATGGCTCCCGCTTCCCCGGAGGCGTGTTGTCGCTGCCGAACGCGAACCGGTAGCGTCTCGTATCCATGGCAACAATCAGAAGCAGGCAACTTCAACTCGGAATAGGGATGCTTGTTGCTTTCCTGTTCCTGACGGTGCTCGTTGTTGCGGGATGGACGCAATCGGTCGATGACGCCTGGCTGTCGCTGATGGAAGACCTCGAAGTTCCGTGGCTTCTGTCTGTAGCCGAACTGTTCCACCGTCTCGGGTCGGTTCCGATTGCAGTCGTGACAACCGTGGTTGTCGCCGTGGTGTTCATGGCGATGAGGAAGTGGCGGATCGCGGCGGTGTGGGTGGGGATAGTCGTTGGAGCGAACGCCCTCTCGACAATCACGAAGCTGCTGGTAGACAGGCCACGCCCTGTCGACGCTCTGGTCCATGAGTCCTCAGCGTCGTACCCGTCGGGTCACGCCATGGTGTCGGGTGCTGCGATAGGGATCGGGTTGGCGGTGATCGTCGGGGTCATCTGGCCGAACCGTCATCGACTGTTCCTCGGCGTCGGTATTGCCTACGCCGTCGTTATGGCGTGGAGTCGTACGTATCTGCTGGTTCATTGGTTGACCGACGTGGTGGGTGGTCTGCTCTTCGGAACGGCGATCGTCTTGATCGTTGCCGCCGTGACGCTCCAGCGCCGCACAGACGTTGGGAACGCCGCTGGTGAACCGGGCGAGTAGGGCGGTTTCGCCGATCTATTCACCCGGACTCGGGATGATCCATGTACTCGGGATGACTCGCGATGAACTT
>JAOZMA010000123.1 GCA_029934555.1 Acidimicrobiia bacterium
TCTTTCGTCACGCGCGTCCTCTTCCTCCCCCTCAGGGGGAGGTGCCGCCGCAGGCGGCGGAGGGGGTCAGAAGGTTCCAGCCGAAGACACTGCCGAGTCCACTCCTGTCCCCTCGGCCGAAGGACGGGGGGACGCGGAGGAGCGCAGCGACGACGCAGGGGGGCAAGGGAGTCTCCAGTCGCCAATCCCCGGTCCCCAGCCCGAGACCACCTCTTTTTTCCGCTACATTGTCCGTGGGTGGAGGGGGAGGAAACGATGAAGGCATCGGCTACGTTGTTCGGAACGCTGCTCATCGTGCTCGTTCTCGCGATCCCCGCCTTCGCCGTCGAGGACGGAATCATCGACACCTCCAGTTCCACTCCCAACGAAGACTTCACCCATGCGGACTTCGAACGGGTAATCACGAACGTGTCCGAGGATCCCGTTGATGTCGCTCCCAGGGATCTGCGCATGGCCGAGTATCCGACCTTGACGGTGACGGAGATCACGGTTGGCACGTTCGACAGTGGCATCTGGACGATCGGCACCCTCGACGCCGGACAAACGGCGGCGATCGCGTACGCGGGTGATACCGCGCCAACAGCCACGACAACCACGGCTCCAACAACGTCAACCACCGAACCGCCTGCGACATCTACGACGGTGACCCCAACAACAACGGCCGCTCCCGCTGTCACGGCCACCACGGCTCCGGAGGAACTCCCCCACACCGGTCAACGAGACCACCTCGCAGCACTCGCATTCGCCGGTCTTGCCCTGATCGGCCTCGGGATCTCCGTGCTCCGGGCAACGCGAGACTGATCGACGCGTGAGCCGTTCAACCTGGGCCGTCCTCCTCATCATTGCCGTCGGCTGGGGCACGGGCGGCATCGCCGTTCGTGCCGCGTACGGGGAAGGCGTCGGACCGTGGACGCTTGTCACTCTCAGGGTCGCGATCGCAGCGATCCTCGTAATCGCTCTCCTCGCGATGAAGGGACTCCGCATACCGGATCGCGTCACCATGAAGGTTGGCGTCGTCATGGCGATCACGAACTTGCTCATCCCGTACGTTCTCTTCACGTTCGCGTACAACGAAGCATCGGCCGGGTTCGTCGGGCTCTTCGCCGCCCTCATTCCGCTTGCGACCGCGATCTATGCGAACTTCATGCTCGACAACGAGCGTCTTACCAGGGGGAAGCTCGTCGGGCTGTTCATCGGATTTAGCGGTGTGGGGGCACTCTTGATCTCCGGTGACTCCGGCCTCGGCGAGGAGGGAAGACCGCTATTCGCTGCGCTTCTGGCGCTGATCTCCGTCGTCGCGATCGGATACGCCGGCGCATACGCCAAGCGCTACGCGGGCCGGTACGACCCTATCGAGATCACCGGGATCCAGTTCGCGTTGTCGGCGGTTGCGCTGATCCCGGCGATGCTGGTGTTCGAGGGGCTTCCGACCTCTCTCACGGCCCCCGGCTGGGGGCTCATCCTCTATATGGCACTCGCCTCGATGTTCCTGCCGTTCTACCTCTACTACCGCCTTCTTGAAACGTTGCCGGCTACGACCGTTTCACTGGTCGGGTATCTCGTACCCCTCGTTTCGCTGATCGGTGGTGTTCTTCTTCTCGGAGAACAGATCGAGACGGGCATCGTGATCGGCGGTGCGCTGATCCTCACCGGCATGGTGATCACGGATCGTGCCGGGCGAACCCGGACCCTCACAACACCGGCGTGAACACGCCCGCAGTGGCATCGAATCTGCGAGCATGGACCCTTCATGGATGACACTCCGATTCTCTCGGCCCGAGACCTCGGGTTTGCCTATGGCTCCATCGTGGCGCTCCACAGCGTCGATTTCGACCTGCCCGCCGGACGAATCGGCCTGGTCGGTGCGAACGGTGCAGGGAAGACGACCCTCATCAAGATCCTGCTCGGCATCCTCCACCCCACAGCCGGCTCCGCAACGGTTCTGGGCTTCGATGCAACGAAGGACATGCTCGATGTTCGGTCTCGCATCGGATACATGCCCGAGGGTGACTGTCTGCCGCTCGACGTGACGGCGTCGGATTTCGTCGCCTACTCAGCCGGCCTGGCAGGCCTTCCTCGGAACGCCGCAAGACAGAGATCCTCCGACGTCCTGACACTCGTCGGGCTCGACGAGGAGCGCTTCCGTCCGCTGGGTGGATTCTCGACCGGGATGAAGCAGCGGACGAAGCTCGCGCAGGCCATCGTTCACGATCCGGAACTCGTCTTCCTCGACGAACCGACGGCGGGCCTGGATCCCGAAGGCCGTGAGGAGATGCTCGAACTGATCTCACGACTCGGCGGATTCGGGATCAACGTTCTTGTGTCTTCCCACGTTCTCGGTGACATCGAGCGCACTTGCGACCGCGTGCTGATGCTCGACGGCGGCCGCGTGCTGCGATCGGGTCCTCTGTCACACCTCGTCGACGCCGATGTCGTGTCGGTCGACGTGATCGGAGACATCTCAGCCGTCGTCGAACACCTCACGGCGGCAGGCGCAACCGTCGAGGCCAGCGGCTCGCGGCTCCTCGTGTCGTCGTCGGACGATGACCCGTTCCGACTGGTTCGCGACGCTCTCGCCTCCACTGGGAGCGGGATGCGCTCGCTGGGTGCGAAAACGACAACCCTCGAGGACGTGTTCTTGGAGGGGAGTGGAGTATGACCGAACGCGGTGTCGTTTTCGATCTCGGGTACACGCCTCACGAAGGAGAGCGTCGTGGCCGTCGTGGTGCGATCACCACCACCTATCGAGATGGCCTGAACCGCGTCTTTGGGATCCATCGGCGGGCACGCAAGAAGATCCTCCCGTGGCTCCTCGTCGTCTTCGCAGTCCTCCCCGCGGTCGTCTTCGTCGGGTTCGCGTTCCTCCTCTCGACATTCGCTCCGGAAGCAGAATCGCCGTTCGGTAGCCATGCCGATTACTTCGGGATCACGGGCACCGTCGTCTTGCTGTTCGTCGCTCTCGGTGCCCCGGAGCTCCTGATCCCCGATCGTCGAGAAGGCGTGCTGGCGATCTATTCGTCACGGCCACTCAGACCGGATGACTACGTGGGAGCACGGGCAGCTTCGCTCCTCACCGTGATCGCCGGGTTCATGTTGATCCCACAGATCCTCATGTACATCGGATTCGCGGCTCTGTCCTCCGACGGCTTCTTCAAGGCGCTTGGCACGAATGCGGACGCGATCCCGAAGATCCTGGCTGCTGCGGCGGTGTACGCGCTCGCCGCCGCCCCGCTGGGTCTGTTGATCTCAACGATCGCCTCACGCAAGGCTGCGGCCACCGGCATCTACTTCGGAGTCATGCTCATCGGCACCGCCCTGGCCGCGGCGCTCGTGGAAGCGTCGGGTGTGCCCGGTCACCGCTTCGCCGCACTGTTGGGGTTGGGTGAGCTGCCGGCGCACGTGAATGACTGGATCTTCGGCCGTGTCGGATCGAGCGATCTCGTCGTGGAGAGTTCCGGGTTCGACCCCTGGGTCTCGCTCGTCGTGATCCTGGTCGTCGCGGGTGTGTCCTCAGCCGTCGTCGTGTGGCGGTATCGGAGGATCATGTGACCTCGAACCCCGCGCTCGTCGAGTCCCCCACGATCGAGGTCGATGACGTATCGAAGTGGTTCGGCCAGAAGGTCGCCGTTTCGAACATCACCTGCTCTTTCGGGCCGGGTGTCACCGGCCTCCTCGGACCCAACGGTGCGGGCAAGACGACGACGCTGCGCATGCTCACCGGATTGATCCGACCGTCCCAGGGCGACATTCGGGTGCTCGGAGTGTGGCCAAGGACCAAGCCGTCGGTGTACTCGAATATCGGCCTGGTTCCCGAAGACGCAGCCGTGTACCCGGAGATGACGGCCCGCGAGTACGTGCGCTACGCCGCGACCCTCGCCGGGGTTTCCGACGCGCAAGCGGCAACCGATCGAGCGATCGACACGGTCGCCCTCGACGATGCCGCCGACCGGAAGCTCGCGGGTTTCTCGAAGGGCATGCGTCAGCGGGCGAAGGTCGCCGCCGCCCTCGTGGGTGATCCTCAGGTCCTGCTCCTCGACGAGCCGTTGAATGGGACGGACCCGGTCCAACGTCTCCACCTCATCAACCTGTTCCAACAGCTTGGCGACGAAGGCCGGACCGTTGTCGTGTCCTCCCACATCCTCGACGAGGTGGAACGCATGTCCGACCGCGTGATCGCCATCGTCGACGGCCGACTCGCCGCTGCGGGCGACGTCGCTGCGATCCGTAGCGCCATGACCGACATCCCGTACCGGGTACGTATCGAGACCGACAAGAGTCGAGTGCTTGCCGCGCGCCTGCTGGAGGAGTCCCTGGTCCACGGCGTCTCCGTCGATGACGGAATCCTCCACGTCGAGACTGACGACCTCGCCGCTCTCGGAGGACGAGTGCCAGCAGTCGCTCACGAAGTCGACGCCAGGATCACTACCTTCCAACCTGAGGATGCTTCGCTCGAGAGCGTGTTCCGTTACCTGGTGAGGAAGCGATGAGAGCGCTGCGATCCATCACCGGCGCCACCATCAGGCAGGTCCTGGGGCTTCGTCGAGCGATCATCTTCGGCCTCGCAGCGATGGCTCCTGCGCTTGTGTTTCTCCTCACGTCCCAGGCACTCGTCGACGAGGCCGCGCTGGATCGGTTCCTCGGCATGGTCATCGGTCTCTACTTCCCGCTCCTCGTTCCGATCGTTGCCCTGATCATCTCGGCATCTGCTCTCGGTGACGAGCGGCGCGACGGAACCCTGTCGTTCCTCGTCCTCCGTCCGATTCCCCGATCGGTCATCTCCGGGTCGAAGTTCCTCGGAGCAGTGCTGGTCGCCGCTGGTCTGAATGCACTCGGCGGCGCAGCTCTTGCGATCGTCTACGGCGTCGAGACCGGATCGTGGGATGTCGTACTCCCCCTCGTCGCAGGTGGGATCGTGGCCAGCATCGTCTACGCCTCGCTGTTCGTTCCGCTCGGGTTCTTCACCGACCGGGCCGTCCTCATCGGCTTGGCGTTCGTCTTCATCTTCGAGAACGGCATCGTCAGCGCACTGAGCGGTTTGTCAACCCTGTCACCGTGGCGCCTCGGACTGTCGACCTTCGCCGCGCTCGTGCCCGACCAGGTGGCGTCACAACTGGTCGACATCGGCATCGCCAACCTATCCGGCCTCGGTTCCGCACTGTTCACAACCGTCGTCATCGCCGCTCTCTCGATCGCTGCAACAACGCTCGTCCTGCGCAGACGTGATCTTGCGTGAGTAACCACGATCACGGACCCCGAGGCTCTACGCTCAGAGTGTCATGAGTCGCGTCACGGACCGCCTGAAGCCAGGCAGGATGGGCATCGCCGCCCTAATCGTCTCCGGGGGCATTCTGATCTCCCGGCTGTTGGGAGTGCTGCGCGAGATCATCTTCGCCGGGATGCTCGGTGCCGACGGTGTCACCGACCAGTACGTCGCTGCGTTCCGCATCCCCGACTACGCGAACTACCTCCTCGCCGGTGGCTTCCTGACGATCACGTTCATCCCGATCTTCTCGAAGTATCTGGCCGACGACGACGAGGAGGGTGGGTGGCAGGCGTTCTCGTCCATCGTGCGGTGGCTCGCCGTCGGCATCACCGTCCTGATCATCGCCGCCTGGTTCGCGGCACCGTGGATCATCGACGCGATCTACCCGGACTTCACGGCGGAGCAGGTCTCGAACACGGTCCGGTTAACACGGATCGTCATGCCGGCACAGTTCGCTTTCGTCGTTGGGGCCATGTTCGCCTCGGTGCAGTACGCCAAGGGGATCTTCACGATCCCAACTCTCGCTCCGATCATCTACAACGTCGCCATCATCGCCGGTGGCGTCATCTTCTCATGGGTGACCGGCACGGCCGATCCGGAAGGCTTCGTCTGGGGCGCCCTCGCAGGGGCGTTCATCGGCAACCTCGCCGTGCAATGGTGGGGCGCTCGCCGGGTTGGCATGCATCTGGACTTCAGCGGCGGGTGGAGACAATCGGCGGTCGGGCAGTACATCCTGATGGCCATCCCCCTGATGATCGGCCAGTCGGTCGTTGCCTTCGACGAGACGTTCATGTCGGTGTTCGGCAACGTCGTCGGCGACGGCGCACAGACCCATCTCCAATATGCCAGACGCACGATGTTCGTTCCCATCGGGATCATCGCCCAGGGTGCCGCGGTGGCTGCCTATCCGTTCCTCGCCCGACTGTGGGCCGAGGGGAACATCAAGACGATGTACCGCACGGTTGACAAGGCGATGAGATGGGTGCTGGTCCTGTCGATCGCCGCTACCGGCCTTCTTGCCGCTCTGGCCCTGCCAGTAGTGCGAGCCCTGTTCGAACGATTCGCATTCGACGTCTATGACAGTTCCGCGACCGCCTCCGCTCTCTTCTTCTACGCCTTCTCGATTCCGATCTGGGGTGCACTCCAGATCCTCTCCCGGGCCTTCTACGCACGCCGATCGATGTGGACGCCGGTGATCGTCGGCACGGTGGCAACGGTGATCGCCGTGCCGTTGTACATCTCTCTGACCGATGCGTTCGGGATCGAGGGCGTCGCCCTCGCCAGTGTGTTGTCGCTCGGCATCTACACGACGGCACTGGCGCTGCTCTGGTATCGCGGTGCCGATGGACGCGCCCGACTGCGCAAGT
>JAOZMA010000124.1 GCA_029934555.1 Acidimicrobiia bacterium
AGGCGCGTTCGGGTTGCGTTCAAGGAAGTAACCGGTGTCTCCCCGATGCACTTCATGCGGTTGTGTGCACTCCACGAGATTCGTCGCGAGCTCTTGAGCGGAGCGGCCGAATCGGTCTCGGATGCGGCGTTCAAGTGGGGACTGACCGAACTCGGCAGATTCGCCCGGGCGTACTCGGATCTGTTCGGGGAGTTGCCGAGTGAGACGCTGCGTGCCGGGGGGCATCGCTGGGCCCGCGCCGGCCTCCTGACGCCCTGATGCGTCGGTGGTGAATGTGGCGGTGTCGATGATCGCCGTGTTCGCGCTCTCTGGATGTGCCGAAAGTGCATAGAGGGCACGAGGGGGCGTTGGTAGCGTGATGTCGGTTCCCGGACTGAGCGTCGAACGACACATGTCTGCCATGTGCCCGGACGGCTTCGAGCCGAGTTCCCTGCGACGCATCTGAGGGCGGGACGATACCGAGTGGAGCGTCATCGCCTCGGAGCACCGACACGAAAGCTGGAGATCCGTGGACAACGAACACACAGGGACCGTCGACGAGCGGGGGGTTCCGACTGCACCGTCTGCGATGCAACGATGGTTTCCGATCGGGGAGTGGTTGCCGCGATACGAGTGGGACAAGTTCCTCAAAGTCGATCTGGTCGCCGCCATCAGCGTCGCTGCGCTGCTGATCCCTGAATCCATGGGCTACTCCTCGGTTGCCGGCGTCCCCGTCCAGATCGGCCTCTACGCAGCGCCCCTCGCCCTCGTCGCGTACGCCCTTTTCGGTGGATCGAAGCTCCTGGTCGTCGGTGCTGCCGGGGCCATAGCTGCGATATCGGCGAGCGTGGTTGGTGATCTCGCGGGTGGCGATCAGGACATGGCCGTCGTGCTCACGGCAGCCCTCGCTATCGCGACCGGGGCCGTGTTGCTGGGGGCCGGTCTCGCCAAGCTCGGATGGGTCACCAACTTCATCTCGAAGACGGTCATGGCCGGTTTCGTTCTCGGCATGGCTTTCCAGATCATCATCGGTCAGCTCGGCAAGCTGGTCGGCGTCGAGCAGGAGGGCTTCAACAGCTTCGAGAAGCTGTGGTCGGTCCTGTCCCAGTTCCCGGAGTGGGACCTGGCGACGGTTGGCGTCGGTGTCGTGTCTCTGGTCGTCATCTTCGGGATGGACCGGGTCGTCCCGAAACTACCGGCAGCGCTCACGGCCGTCGTACTCGCCTCTGTGTTCGTTGCGATCGCCGGTCCGGATATCGAACTCGTCGCGGCGATCCCCCGGGGAATCCCGTCTCTTGCGCTGCCTACCGGGATCGACCTGTCGACTTGGGGAGCACTCTTCATCGGGAGTGTTGCCGTTGTCCTGATTACAGTGTCGGAGTCGACGGGTGCAAGTGCAGCGGTCGCCGAACAGACCCACGACCAACTCGACTCGAACCAGGAGTTCAGCGCACTCGGACTCTCCAACCTCGGTGCCGGCATCCTGGGCGGCATGAGTGTTGGCGGCAGCCTGTCGAAAACTGAGGCCGCAGCATCGGCAGGGGCCAAGACTCAGGTATCGAACATCATCCTTGCGGGCCTCGTGCTCGTTACCTTGGCCTTCCTTGCTCCGGCGTTCCAGTGGCTGCCCGAGGCTGTACTGGCAGCCGTTGTCATCAACGCACTCTGGGGTGCGGCCAACCCATCCAAGCTGACCTGGATGTGGAGTATCGACAAGGTCGAATTCACGATCGCCGCCATCACATTCTTCCTCGTACTGTCCCTCGACCTGCTCCCCGCGATGATCGCCGGCATCGTCATCTCGGTCGGCTTCATGGTCTATCGGATCAGCTTCCCCGGACGTCAGGTGCTCGGGCGAGTTCCGGAAAGCGGTGATTTCGTAACAACGGGTTGGGTCTACGGTCACCGTCACGGCAGGGGCAACCCCGATGCAGTACCGGTGCCTGGCGTGATCGTCTATCGCTTCTCAGCGCCGATCTTCTTCGCGAACTCCGAGGCGTTCGTTGAGAGTGGACAATCCATTCTGATCAAGGCTGCAGAGCAGGAGGACCTCCCACACGCCCTCGTCATCGACTTCGAGGAGGTGTTCCTCGTCGACGGCAACGGAGCGAAAGCGATCACTAATCTGTTCGAGTACGCCCGGCAGTACGAGATCGAGGTCGCCTTTGCGCGTGTCCACGAGAACACGCACAAGATCATGGAGATCCTCGGAGTCATCGACTCGATCGGGGAAGACTGTATCTACGCGACGATACGGTCGGCCGTCGCGGCCGTAGCGCCGGACGATGCATCGCATCCAGAGGGCTGATCAGTCGAATTCGAACGCGGTCCATACCGGGATCCTTGACCCGCGTTGATCCGCTGCCGGTCAGTCTCGCAGGTTGAACGCGGCGACACCGTCGTCGACCTCGAGGTAGATGTTGTCCTCGCCGATGACATCGATCAGGCCGGCAGCATCGAGGAGGTCGCGCACCGCTTGACGGAGCCTCGCGAACACCACCGTGATGCCAGCATCGCTGAGATCCTCGAGCAACTCCCCGAGTCCCTGGAGCGCGGTCGTGTCCATGTCGGGTATCGACTCCGCGTCGATCAGGACCCACTCGATGGGCGGGTCCGCTTCTTTCACGAGTGATGTGAGTTGATCCGTCATGACAGACACGTTCGCAAAGAAGAGCGGTGCGTCGAATCGATAGATGAGGAGGCCGGGTATCGCCTCCCCGTCCCCAACATTGTCGGAGTCTCTGAACGTGTCAGTTCCCGGTACCTGGACAAGGACCGCTGTGTGGGGTGTTGTGGACCGGCGGGCAACGTCGAGCAAGGAGAGGACAACCGCGATGAGGATGCCGGGCAGCATCCCAATGACGATGACGCCCAATGCGGTCAGCACCATGAGGATGAAATCGGCCCGTTGGAGGCGCCACAGCGTCTTCATCTCCTTGACGTCGAAGAGTCCGATGCCGGCGACCATCACGATGGCAGCCAGTGCGACGTTGGGGAGAAGCTCGAACACGGGTGTGAGCACCAGGAGCGTGACGATCACGAGAAGAGAGCTGATCAGTCCCGACATCTGAGTCTTTGCACCCGAATCGTCGAGAACGACGCTGCGGGTCTGTGACCCGTTCACCGGGAAACCCTGGAAGAGGCCAGACGCGATACTGGCAGCACCGAGTCCGATGAACTCCTGATTGGCGTCGATCTCGTAGCCGTTGGGTCGCGCCAACGATTCAGCTGTGACGACGCTGTCCGCGTATGCGAGGAGCGTGATACCCGCAGCCGGAAGGATGAGGCTCACCATGTCCGGGATCGGCACGAACGGGATCTTGGGAAGCGGAACTCCGGATTCGATGGATCCGATCAGAGTGACGCCGAAGTCCTGGAGATTGAAGATGGCGACGACGGCGGTTCCGACTACGGCAGCGACGAGGTAGGCGGGAATCTTCGGAACGAACTTCTTGATGGCGTAGATCAGGCCCATCAGAGCGATTCCGAGGATCACGGTCCATGCGTTTGCTTGGCCCAGGTTCTGCAGAATGGCGCCGAGGGCCGAGTAGTACCCGTCCTCCTCGACGGTGATACCGAGCATGGCTGGAAGCTGACTGATCACGATGAGCCACGCCGACCCGATGATGTACCCGAGGAGAATCGGGCGCGAGATGAATCGGGTGATGAACCCGAGTCGTGCGAGGCCGCCGATGATCGCCCACACACCGACCATGATGGCCAGCACCGATGCGAGCAGGATGTACCGGTCGCCGTCACCAGCCACGAGGGGAATCAGCGTCGAGGCGGTGACGATCGCTACCGCAGACTCGGGTCCCTGGTTGAGGACCCGCGACGTACCGAAGAGGGCGTATCCGATCATGGCGGCGAAGGCGGTGTAGAGACCGTAGACGGCCGGAACGCCCGCCAGTTGGGCATACGCCAGCGACTGAGGAACCAGGATCGCCCACAGGCTCATCGCGGCGATGATGTCCGGTCTCCACCAGGAGGTCTCGTAGTCCGTGAAGAGTTTGATCCCGGGGATGTAGCGCTTGACGATGCGCGACGCTCCGCCGTTGCCGTCGTTCTTGCCGGTGGCGTTCTTCTGTTCGCTCACGAGGCCACCGAACTCGGCATCTGTGCTGCTCTCTCGTTGTCGTCAACGCTCAGTTTCACTTCAGATCCCTTCTCGGTCGGCGACGGGCACGACCGTCACCGACTCGACGTATCGGGCACGGGTTGCCGGTGTGCTCACGACAGGTGCCGGAACGGGAGCAGGGCCCGGGGACCACCGTTCGGTCCCCGGGCCCTGCTGCTCGCTAAACGTCTTCGTTGGTCGAAGACACCCGTGTCCGTCTGTTGCTACTTGAGGCGGACGATCTCCGGTGGTGCCCAGGTGCCGTCGAGCGCGTCTTGCTGCGGCCAGTAGAGCCGGAACGACAGGTAGAAGTCCATGTCCGGCGTGGGGAGCCAGTTGGCCTTCTCGGTCGGATCCTCCGGCTCTTCATGCTGCATCGTGATGGTGAGCGACCCGTCCTCTTTGACGAGTCCCGGTGTCAGCGAGTTCATGATGTACCGGTCGATCGGGTTGTCGACCATGTAGCCGCCGACGCCGTCGTACGACGTGTCGTACATGGTCAGCGACCAGAACGCGTTGACAGGGATCGGGAGCGGGAGCGTCAACTCGTACTTGCCGTTGCCGTCGAGCGGCTTGCCGTCGGGACCCTTGCGCAGCATCGGGTAGGTGGCTTCTACCTTGTCGTTGCCGCCCCATCCGATCATCGCCACGGCGGCCCGCTTGAGGAAGTCGCCGTTGAAGAACTCACGGTTCCCGAACGGGTCCATCATCATCCAGCCGTTGACGAACTCGCCCTGCTCGCCGGCTGCCTTCTTGATCTTCGCCTGGCCAGTGGCGGCGCCCTTGGCGAGCGCTGCTCGCTGGTCGTCGCTCAGCGCGTCGACGTCGAAGTCGACGCCGGCACCGATACCTGCCCGGGCGAACCGCTCGTAGAGGTCGGCCTCGCTCGGGTAGACGGGTCCGGTGAATTCCAGCAGACGATTGAAGAGGCCGACGAACCGTTCGTCACGCGACGCCTCATCGTCCCACACCGGCCAGTCGGTCGGCGGAAGCTCCTGGGCGTCGCCGCCGTTGAACACCTCGAGCGGTTCGAGGCGGTACTGCTTCATGATCTCGGCCAGCGCCGTCTTGTCTTCGGGGTTGAAGAGTTGCGTGCGGCCGACGAGGTAGACGATGTCGGTCCTGAGACGGAGCGTGTCCGCGAACCCGTCGGGCAGATCGCCCTCCCATGAGGGACCGACGATCAGGTAGGAGCCGGCTTCGGAGCCCGTGGCACGGCTTCCAACGAAGTACTCGTTCTCGCCGAGCAGGTTCTCGAACTGCATCACGTAGTACCGGTCTTTGACCTCGGGTACCGTCAGGACGAGCGGTCCGCCGCGCAGATCGATCATGCCCCATGAATACGGTGTGTCGGCGTTCGGTGTGATGATCTGCTTGAAATTGCAGTCGAGTGTGACGGCCTCGCCGTAGGGGCCGAAGTTCGGCTTGCCGAGATACTGCGGTGAAGACTCGTTGAGGAACCGGTCGTATCCGCCGCGGTAGCCCATGAAGACGGGAAAAGCGTAGATGTACGCCTCTTCCGCGATCGCCTCAAGCTCTTCGTTCGAAAGTGATGTGTCCATGGATTGACCTCCCAATGGGTCCGTTGTCGACTGGCAACCGTCTGCGCCACGTCTCGAATCGAACGGAGAAGATCGGAGCGGGCAGCATACGGAATGGCATTCTGCCACCGGCGAGCGGCCGAAACTATGCAGATTCGGCAGGAATGGCGGGGGACACCGTCATAGGTAGGGGATACGACCGCTGTACGCGTAGTGTGGCTCGTATCAGCTAAAGAGAAACGATGACCACCACGAACGCACCTGGCGCCTCCATACCGCTTGACTCACTGCCGAACCTGCGCGACCTCGGAGGATGGCGGACCGCCGATGGCCGGGCCGTCCAATACGGGATGGTCTACCGCTCGACCGCCCTCGACAAGCTCTCCGACGACGATGCCCGGGTGCTGACCGAACGTCTCGGCCTGCGCACCGTTTACGACCTGCGGACCGCAGGCGAGGTGGAGACCGCTCCCGACCGTGTCCCTGATGGCGTCCGGTTCGTGAACCTCGACGTCCTCGCCGACGACGCCGAGTCGTCCCAGGCAGGCACAGGGGACCTCCTCGCTGACCCCGTGGCTTTCGAGAAGGAACTCGGTGGGGGACAGAACGCCGCTACCTACGCCAAGGGGTACGAGGAGATCGTCACGCTCCCGAGCGCACTCGACGGTTACCGGCGCCTCTACCTGGGCTTCCTCGAAACCGAGAACCTGGCCGCACTCTTCCACTGCACGACGGGCAAGGACCGGACTGGATGGGCGGCGGCCGCCCTGCTCCTCCTCCTCGGCGTATCCGAAGACGACGTATACCGCGACTTCATGCTCACCAACGACCAGTTGCTCCCACAGATCCAGCCCGTGTTCGACCGGTTCGCTGCGGCCGGCGGGGATCCCGACGTCCTTCTCCCGTTCCTTGGGGTGCAGAGGAGTTACCTCGACACCGCCCTCGAGTCTATGCGGGACCAGTTCGGCACGATCGAGGG
>JAOZMA010000125.1 GCA_029934555.1 Acidimicrobiia bacterium
GACCACGATCAGCGTGATCGCCGGCCTGCTCGGGGTGGACCACTCCCTGATCAGGGCCGGCAGTTTCGCCGTGGTGACCCCGCTGTGGTTCCTTGCGGTCTATCTCCTGGTGATCCTCGCCGTCCCGATCATGGTCCCACTCTGGAACCGTTTCGGCTGGTGGACGGTCGCTGCCGGCGTCGCCCTCGCTTTCTTGATCGACACCATTCGATTCGCGACGGGTCTCGACTGGATCGGATGGCTCAACTTCGGAGCGGTCTGGATCACCGCGCATCAGCTCGGCTTCGGATGGTCGACCGAGCATGCCCGTCCTCGATCCGGCGTACTCGCCGCTGCGATTCCCGTCACCCTCGCGGCGCTTCTCGCCCTGACCCTCTTCGGGCCCTACCCGGTCTCGATGGTCGGTGTGCCGGGGGCCACCGAGAACAACACCCTCCCGCCAACCGGTGTGCTCGTGATTCTCGCCCTCCTGCAGTACGCCGTTATCCGCCTCGCCGAACCCGCGGCGCAACGGCTCATGCAGAGGAAGCGCCCCTGGATGGCCGTCGTTGGATTCCACGCCGTCATGATGACCGTCTACGTCTGGCATCTTCCGACGCTGGCGATCGTCGTTCTCATCGGATACGGCATCGGCTTCGGATTCAACATCGAACCGTTGACCGTCTCTTGGTGGCTCACCCGGCCGGTCTGGATCGCCGTGCTGCTGACGGCTCTCACCGGGATCGTGGCGATCTTCGGCCGGTTCGAGCCCAGGGTGCGCACAGCGCCGGGTCCGAACGCTCTCGTGCTCGCGTTCGGCGTGGTCGCATCCCTGACGGCGATCTCCGTCGGCGTCGTTCTCGGCTTCGTTCCGGAGGAGGGCCTCATGCGCTGGTGGGTGGTCGTTCTCTTCGCCGCGGGTGTCATCGCCCTCGGCGCCTATCCGGGTCGACCGAAGCGATACGCGAAAGAGGGGCCGTCCAGAGACGACCCCTCGACGCGTTGAATTGGGACGGACCTACTCGGTCTCTTCGGAAGTCACGAGCTTGTAGAGACCCCAGCCGATCACCGCACCCACGAGCGGAGCGATCCAGTAGACCCACTGGTCGGTCCAGACGCCTGCCACGATTCCCGGACCCAGGGAACGGACCGGGTTCACGGATGTTCCGGTGAACGGGATGAGAACGAGGTGGATCATGGTCAAGGTGAGACCGATGCCGAGAAAGGCCGTCTTGCCGGAGTTCTCGCTCGTCGTCACCTTCAGAATCACGGCAAGGAAGATCGCCGTGAACACGGCTTCGAAGAGGAATGCTTCCCAAGCCTCTACGCCCTCACCGAACGTCGTCATGGTGCTGGCAACGGCGTCCGTGCTCGTTGCAACGAGAATGGTCAGCGATGCGAGTGTGGCGCCGACGAGTTGGGCAACCCAGTACCCAGCCATCGAGAGAGCATCCATGCGCTTGTCGAGAAGCATCGCGAGGCTCACGGCAGGGTTGTAGTGCCCACCGGAGACCTCGCCGAAGGCGTACAGGCCCGCCATCAGTGCAAGGCCGAAGCCAAATGCGACGATGAGGATGTTCGTCGGTGCGCCACCCTTGGCTGCCGATAGGATCGTTGCGGTGCCGCCGAGCACGAGTACGTACGTACCCAGCAGTTCGGCGGCGAGTTTGTTGATGGACATGTCCCTCCCTGGTGTTGACCCGTAGATTGGATGCCGAAGACGGCGCGCAGGTTACACCGGCAGTCGTTCCCTAGGATTCGATCCCACGAGGAGGTCCCATGACTCGATTCGCCTACTTCTGCGGGCACGAGCAGTTTCAGCCCGAAGACATCGTCCGGCACGCCGTGTTGGCCGAACAAGCTGGTTTCGACGCCGTCATGGTGTCGGAGCACTTCCACCCATGGGTCGATGATGTCTCGGCTTCCGGATACGCATTCTCAACGCTCGGAGCCATCGCTGCAGTGACCGAGCGCGTCGAGCTCGTCACGGCCGTGACAACGCCGCTGTTCCGCTACCACCCCGCCGTTGTCGCCCAGGCCGCCGCAACGATCGATCGCCTCTCCGGTGGGCGATTCCGGCTCGGTGTGGGTACGGGCGAGAACCTCAACGAGGGCCCACTCGGCTACTCCTTCCCGAAGTACGCGGAACGAGCGGCTCGCATGCGTGAAGCGCTCGAGATCATGCGGCGGCTCCTCGATGGTGAGAAGCTCACCTATGACGGGGAGTTCTATCACACCGATCGAGCCAAGCTCTACAGTCCTCCGATCTCCGATCTCCCAATCTGGATGGCAGCGGGCGGGCCGAAGTCGGCGGTTCTCGCAGCGACGATGGCTGAGGGGATCATCACGTCGGTGCGTGAGCCGGCGACAACGATGAACGGGGTGATCGATCCTGCTCGTGAGGCGGCGCTGACAGCCGGTCGCCGTCCTCCGACGATCGCAGCGAGCCGATGGACGGTTCGTGCGGACTCCGACACCGAGGCGTGGGAGGCACTCGGAGCGTGGAGGGGATTGCGCGCTCCCGGTCGTCTCGAGGCAATCGATCCGGCAGACCTGCGCCGGCGTGCGGACGAACTCGATCGTGACGAGATCCTCTCGGCCTACAGCATCGTGTCCCAAGCCGAGGACTACGTCGAGGCCTACCACCCGCTGGTCACCGAGATCGGCGCGGACGTCGTCACGATCCAGACAACCTCGCTCGATCAAGAGTCGACGATCGCGATGCTCGGGGCCGAGGTGTTGCCCGAACTGCGCTCGCTTGCAAGTTCCTAGACGCTCGCTGCTTCGATGAGGGCAAGGGCACGGCGGGCGAAGTCGTCATCGTGACCCCCCGCTTCGATCGCGGCCCACATCGCGGGAACGACAACGTCCGTATAGGCCTGACGCACGGCGTCACCATCGGCATCGTCGGGAAGGGACTCGAGGTAGGCATCGAGAGGTTCGATGAATCCCGAGGCAAGCGTTGCAACGAGATCGACGAGCCAGCCTCCCTCGTCACGGGTGAACACCGGAGCGGACGCGTCTTCTTGCGCTCTGACCGTGACCACAGCCCAATGAGCGTCGCCCGCTTCGATCTCTTCGGATGAACCGACGTTGAGCGTCGAAATGGGTCGTCCGGCAAAGGCATCGAAGCCATCCCTGAACGATGACCAGTATGCGGCTGCTACGGCGGGAGTAACGCCGTCTGCAAGCATTGCGGCCGTCTCAGAAGCAGGAAGCTTGTTCTCCGCTGCGAGTACGAGAACCATCGAAGGTTCGAAGACGGCCGCGGTTGCCGTATCGAAATCCCGCACTTCCACAGCTTCGGCCCATCCGGCCACAATGGCGGGAGGTGAGGATTCCGGGTCTTCTTCGGAAGCGCCGCATGCAGAAGCTGCCATGACGAGAGCGAGAACCAGCGGTATGAGAGTCTTCATCGATATGGGAGGCTAACGATATGGACCTTCTAGGCAACGACAGCGAAAGCGAGTACCTTGCCTCCTCGTGAACGCAGCCTTGATCAAAGCTCTCGCTCTCGGTGCGGTCGCCGGCACCGTCGCCGGTCTCTTTGGTGTCGGCGGCGGTGTCATCGTCGTCCCCGGTCTCGTGCTGTGGATGGCCCTCTCTCAGCGTGAAGCGTCCGGCACGTCGACGGCGACCATCGTGGCTTCTTCTGCTGCTGCCATGCTGGCGTTCGGCATCGGTGGAAGTGTCGACTGGCAGGCCGCGGGATTCATTCTCATCGGATCTGTCGTCGGAGCCTGGGGCGGTGCTTGGATCGCAGAACGAGTCAACGAGCGGCTGTTGGCCATCACGTTCGCCGCCGTCCTCGCCGTTGCCGGCATCAGGATGATGATCTGATCATGCTCGAAATCATCGCACTCATCGCCCTCGGACTCTTCGCCGGAGCTATCGCAGCCTCTCTCGGACTCGGCGGCGGCATCATCTTCGTTCCTGCTCTGGTCGTCCTCTTCGGGTTCGACCAACACATCGCACAGGGAACGTCGCTGGCGGTCATCTTCCCTACCGCCATCGTTGCAACGGTCGCGCACGCCCGGATGGGGAACGTGCGATGGCGCCTTGCGATCCCGATCGGTATCGCTGGAATCTTCGGCGCTGTTTTCGGTGCGCAGATCGCATTGCGCCTGGACGCGGACCTTCTACGCCGGATGTTCGGAATCTTCCTGACGCTGCTCGCAGTCCGCATGGCATGGCGGGCCTGGAGAATGAACGGTCGACCGGAGACCGAACCAGAGCCGTCGTGACGACGACGCATGCTGGACAGCATGAGAGATCAGGGAACGAGGATCGCCCGACAGTGAACGCAGCGCGGCGGATCCTGTTGCCGGGCCTCGTTCTCCTCAGCAGACGAGAGAATCAGATGGCAGGCACCGCACACCCCGTTGTTCAGAGCCCCAACGACTCGATCATCACGTGATGCGCGCAGGCCCTCGTAGAGATCGATGAGATCTTCGTCGATAAGCGGTACGATCTCACTCTTGCGGTGCTCCTTGACGGCGATCTCTGCATCGATCAGCCGCCAGGATTCACGAATGCCCGCTTCGAGCTCCGTCTTGCGACTGGTCTCGACGGTCAGCTCCGCATCGAGTCGGGTGAGATCCGCCTCAACCTCCTCCCGGGACTCCATCAGCTCGAGGACCTCCTCCTCCATCCCGCCGACCTTGCCCTTCAGAAGCTCGACTTCTCGACGGAGATAGTCGGCGTCCCGGGCACTCAACCCACCCGCATATAGCCTCATCTCCTCGGCGCCGGCCTTCACCTGTGTGATCTCGAGCTCACCGCTCGTCTTGTCGATCGCGAGTTCGAGTTCGCGCAAGCGAGCAGCGGTCTCGTCGCGGGCTGTCCCGACGGCCAGGGTTGCTTCGTGGGTCGCCCGATAGTCGACCAGTTCGGGGAGGTTCTGACGCTGATCGATCAACCGGTCGATGTGAGCATCGACATCCTGTAGATCGAGGAGGTCGTGCAGACTCCTCACGGGCTCCATTCAGGTTCCTTCCGCCATCGATTCACGCCTTGTCCGGGATCGACTCCCCTCGTATCGACCCCGAAGGCCTCACAGTACCGTTCTCCGGAAACCGGGAAGTCGCCCGAATGCGATCCCGTCACGCGAGTGTCTTCGACACCAGCGCAACACCATCCTCGATGCGTTGTTCCGAATACCCGAGACGCTCGAAAACCCCTGCAATCGCACGATTCTCGGGCAGATAGACGGCGTCGAGTTCGCTGAACCCGTTCTTTCGGGCCGGTTCCTCGAGACGCCTGAGCAGTTCGGTGGCGAGTCCGCCCGTACGCCACTCGGGTGCCACCGCCACCGCTACCTCTGCAACATTGCAGTTCGAGTGGCATTCGTACCGGGCCACAGCTACTCCCTGGCCTTCGCCATCGGCCGCCACGAGCGCCAATCTGCGCCGGTAGTCGACCTCGGCGAGGTAGTGGATCTGCTTCTCCGAGAGATGTGGAGCAGCCGTGAAGAACCGATGGAGCAGCGTTTCGCTGTCGGCGTGTGCGATGGCCTCGGTGAGGTCGTCGACGTCGGCAGGAAGAATCGGTCGAATCAGGACGTTCCGCCCGTCTCTCAGATCGAACTCACCCTCGAGGTCCCGCGGGTACCCCTCGGGCAGCTCTGAGTCGGCGGGCATGAAGATCATGCTTGCAATTGTACGCACTTCGCGACACTAGGGCTAGCATTTGCGGTTGATCGACGGATTCATGCGGAACGGATCCGCGTCCGGTAGCGTTGACCGAACCATGTGGAAATCGCGAATCACGCCCCGAACCGGGAGCGACCGGATCATTCCCGATCGGGAGAACCCGATCGGTATCACCGGCACGCACTTCGTAAACGGATCGACGATGATCCCCCCGTTTGCCGACAACCTCGAGATGGCCTACTTCGGGATGGGATGCTTCTGGGGTGCCGAGCGAGAGTTCTGGATGGTCGATGGCATCTACACAACCGCTGTGGGGTACGCCGGCGGCGCAACCGTGAACCCGACGTACGACGATGTCTGCTCCGGGCGAACCGGACACACCGAAGCGGTGCTTGTCGTCTTTGACCCGGCTGTCGTGTCGTATGAGACGCTTCTGAAGCGGTTCTGGGAAGCACACGACCCCACGCAGGGGATGCGTCAGGGCCCCGATTCCGGCTCGCAGTACCGATCGGCGATCTACACGACGACCGATCAGCAGTTGTTGCAGGCCACCGACTCCCGGGATCGCTATGCAGCGGATCTGGCATCGTCGGGGTTCGGAGACATCACAACCGAGATCGCACCGGCACAAGAGTTCTTCTACGCCGAGGAGTACCACCAGCAGTATCTCGCCAAGAACCTGGCACGGGCAGGGATCGACCTTCAGGCGTTCTATTTCGGCGACACCCCGCCGCCGAAGCACCCGATCGCTGCCGAGGGTTACTGCGGGATGCAACCGACCGGCGTGGCTTGTCCGATCGGGCTGGGAGTCGTCCTTGATCCAGATACCGACGATTCCACCTGAGCGACTTCAGCGCAGTCAAATCTCGAGGATGAGTGCCCGAAGACTCCCCTACGCCTCCCCGAGCGGGTCCGCCCGATAAGAGGGGCACCGGACATGCCTCCCCCCAGACGAGTGCACCCGCTCCC
>JAOZMA010000126.1 GCA_029934555.1 Acidimicrobiia bacterium
GACGGTACGCCGGTGTCGCTACCGGGACTGCCGGAGTAGTGACTATCGACTTCAACACGGCGCAGAATCCCTGGTGTGTCTACGACGAGGAGTTCACCTGCCCGCTGCCTTCAGCGGAGAACTGGATCGCCGAACGCATCCCCGCCGGGGTCAAGATGTACGAACCACCGAACCAGACCGCAGCCCCTTAGAAGGCGCGCGGACAGGGCACCGTCTTCTTCCTCCCCATCAGGGGGAGGTGCCGACGAAGGAGGCGGAGGGGGTCAAAGGCCGATCGGGATGGGGAACGTCGGGGGGACAGGCAAAGGGCCATTCTCACCTCAGGAACCGTGGATTGAGGCTGAGGGGAAGGAAGAAGACCCGACACGCCACACGCATCCAGCCCGGCTCCCACACTCACATATGCACCTGTCCGCTGATCCCCTTAGGGCTTCGTCGCGAGCTCGGATTGGAACCAGGATTCCAGCCGCCGGAACCCTTCATCGAGGGTGACCGTCGGTCTCCACTCCAAGGACCGTCGCGTCTCTCGTTGATCGAACCAGTGTGCCGTGCCGAGTTGCTCGGCGAGGAAGCTCGTCATCGGTGGGTCGCTCTCGATCTTCCGGTGCTCCCAAACTCGATCAACGACGATCCCACCGGTATGCGCCAACGGATAGGGAACCTTGATGCGAGGTAACTCGAGCCCTGCAGCGATCACGATCCTGTTCAGTATCTCCCGGATCGGTCGCGGTTGCCCGTTCGTGACCACAAGGGCTCTTCCCCCAAGTTCAGGAGCACGACCCAGAGCGGCCACGAGGGCCTCTGCAGCGTTGTCGATGTAGATCGTGTCGATCAGAGACGCCCCCGACCCCACGATGGCGAGACGTCCCGATCTGGCTCGATCGACGATTCGCCCCACGAGTTGGGTATCACCCGGGCCCCAGATGAGATGCGGCCGTATGGCAACCACAGACATCGAATCCGAGTTCGCTCCGAGAGCCACCAGCTCCGCTTGGGCCTTGCTCCTGGCGTAATGGCCCCGGGCATGGTCCGGATCTGCGGGGCCAGCAGGAGCACCGACGAGCGATCGTCCGCTGTGGGCCACCGACGGAGACGAAACGTAAACCAACCGGGTAACTCCCGCAGTTCGGGCCGTTTCGACCACGTTCCGGGTTCCAAGCACGTTCGTCTCTTCGAACAACTCCCACTCGCCGGTGGCGGCAGCCCGACCGGCCACGTGAACAACAGCATCGACCCCGACCATCGCGGTTGCCACAGCGGTCCGGTCGGCGATGTCACCGAGATGCTCTGTAACGTCGAGTCCGCCGGGTCGTCTCTGCAGCACGCTCACCGAGTCGCCGCGGTCTTTCAGGAGGTTCACCACGGCGCTCCCGACCAGGCTCGTCGCCCCAGTCACGAGGACTCTCACGGTCGCCCCACCCGCCCACCGGCGAGGACCCGTTCGGCCCATCGTGCGATCCGGGTGCGGTCGATCTTCGAGTTGTGGCGCTTGTCGACGGGGAACGACGGGACGATCAGGACGGCGGCTACGTCGACCTCCCCGGCCTCCGCCCGCACGCGATCTGCGAGGCCCTCATCGGCCAGAGTCGCCCGGCGACCGGGAGACGTCGGTACAGCAACGACAACCACTTGCTGTGTCCCTGCGGGGCCGACACCAACCACGGCGGCCTGAGTGATGTCGGGCAGTTCGGAGACGGCATGCTCGATTCCGATAGGTGTAACGGGACCGTCTGCGGTTGTCACGATGTGCCCGATCCGACCCTCGACCCACAATCGATCGGCCTCGTCGATGTGGCCGACATCGCCGGTACGGTGCCATCCGGCAGGACGGGATGCTTCGTTCTCGATCTTCCAGAGTCTGTCGTACCCGTCCCTCATGTGAGCGGCCTGCACGCATACCTCCCCGACGATGCCGCTCTCCCGAGTGAGCGGTTCTGTCGGCACACCGTCGGCATCAAGTGGGCTGATCGCCACCTGGACGCCCTCGATGGGATGGCCGACGCAGACGCCGTTGCCGTCTGGAACGGCATCCATCTCGGACAGGCTGATGTCGGCAACGGGGAGTACCTCGGTCATGCCGTAGGGGCTGTGAAGCTCTGCTTTCGGCATCAGATCGCCGACGACTCGCAGAAGTGCTGCGGGGACGGGCGCTCCGGCCGACATCAACACACGAACCCGCGTCAATGCCGCTACCTGGAGGGGCGACATCTCCCCTGCCGTCTCCACGACGCTGCGCAGCGCAGCAGGAGATGCGAATACGAGAGTTGCATCGATCGCCCGGACAGCATCGGCGAGGGCTTGCGCTGTGAGGCTCCCCGGTGATGTCACCTTCATGTTGGGAACCGCCGAGGGAATGCCCATGGCGGGTCCGAAGAGGGCGAATGGCCCGAAGGCCGCCACAAGACTGTCCTCGGGTTGGATGTCGTACAGGTCAACGATCGCATCGCGCTGTGCCTGGATCTGGCTGTGCTTGTAGACGACGCCCTTAGCCGGCCCCGTCGCTCCCGAGGTGAACACAACCGCCGCCACATCGACCGAGGTCGGAGCAGGTGGTGTCGGTTGCCCTTCGCCATGTTCGCGTAATTCCGGCAGCGTCGGTCGCAGACCGAGCGCTCGTTTCTTCGCCTGTCCCAGACTCATGGTCGCGATCCGAACTCCCGGCCATCGCATGCCCCGAGCAGCTGTGACGGCTTGTGTGCCACCGATCAGATACGCAGGGTTGGCGCTTGCAAGCGCTCGCCCGATGCCCTTGACCCCGAGCCCCGCATCGACGAGCACGATCACAGCGCCGATCCGCCAGCAGGCGTAGAGGCACACGGCGAGATCGATTCCGGGCTGAATGAGCAGGGCGACCCTGGTCCCCTTCGTGACGCCGAGATCGGCGAGCCCTGCGGCGACCCGCTTGACGTCTGCATCGAGGTCAGCAAAGGAAACCCACTCTTCCTCCCCGTCTTCGCCCATCTCGAGAATCGCAAGGGTGTCGTCACCGGACCGTCGCTCGAGTCCGGTCCAGAGGGGTTCTCGTTCCTGATCCGCCGGGCTCACAGGGACCGCACCATCCAGTTGATCCAGCCATGGGTAGATCGCAGACGCAACGTCAGCGTCTTCCGGTGTGAGGTGTCCGGCTCCGATGAATCGATGGATGTCTGCGTGGGGCAGTCGTGCTGCGAGATCCCACAGATACAGATCGGAGAACACCGGATCAGACGGACCCCACAACAACAGTGCCGGCACGTCGCCAAGTTGGTCAAGATCGGCAGCGATAGTGTCGAGGACAACTTGACTCGGGTGACTCTCATCGAGCGGGATGTCTTCAACGAAATCGGCGATAGCTTTGCGCCGGTCGGCGCTCCGGTACGGGGCCTCGTAAGCCTCTCGGATCGGTCGAGCAGCTCGAGGCCTGGTGAGGGCCATCGTTCCCCGGACGAACGTGGGCGTCTTTTCGCAGATCTGGTCCAACATCCCCGGGGTCCGAACCATGCGGATCAGAGTCGGGGCGGGCGATCCGGCGGGTTGATGAACCGCCGTGTTCATCAAGACGACGCCTCCGAGCTGAGCCTTGTGGCGTTGAGCCCAGCCGAGGGAGATCGGACCGCCCCAATCGTGTGCGACGGTTACGACCGGACCGGTCAGATCAAGTTCGTCGGTGAGCGCACACAGGTCATCGACGCGCTGGTCGAGACGGCGGGTCGTGCCGGTTCGCTCTGAGAACCCCATGTCGAGATGATCGATCGCGACCACCCGGACGTCGGCCGGGGCCTGAGCGATCACATCACGCCACAGGTAGGACCATGTCGGGTTGCCGTGGACGCAGAGCAGCGTGACCCTGGGTTCCTCCACCTGGTTGTCGAGCAGATGCCAGGTTCGACCAACTCCGTCGAGGTGCGGTGTCGTGACGAGTCTCGACCATCGAGGGTCGAGACCTTCGAGACCGGGGTCGGGCAGTGTTGCGGGCGACGTAGAGCCGCTGGTCACCAGGTCAGTTCCATCACCGACGTGTTGATTCCGGAACCTATCCCCATCAGTAGCACCTTGTCACCTGGTTGCAGCGAGTCGGCCTCCATTGACAGGGTGATCGGAATCGACGCGGGTCCAACGTTGCCGAGCAGCGGGAACGTCAGCGGTACCTGGTTGATGTCGATTCCGAGGCGCTCACACAGCATGGTCGTGTGAACCTGAGAGATCTGATGGAAGATGTAGCGGTCGACGTCCAGCCACCCGAGCTCTTCCACATCGCCCCAGGCAAGCTTCGATACTTCGAGCCCGGCGTCCAGAAGCGCCTTCGTATCTGTGCGCATGCTGTCGAGGCTCCCGACGCACAGCTTGTGATGGCTCGTATCGGCTCGGGCCATTCCACCGACGACCTTATGGCTCCCCGGGTTCTCGGAGTGTCGGCCGACAACTGCCGCGGCACTCCCCGACCCGAGCGTCAGCGATGCGAACTCAGCGAAGAGATCGCCCATCGTGGCATCGGGGCCCGCCAGGCGTGCCAGCGTCGTCTCTTGGAGACCGCGGCTTCCCTCGCCATCGACGATCAACGCATAGTTGATCTGGCCGCTGGCGATCATGTTCCCGGCGACCTGAAGTGCGTTGACGAATCCAAGGCACGCGTTGGAGAGGTCGAAGCTGAGACACCAGCTGGGAAGGTCGAGGGCGTGATGAACCGTCACGGCCGAGGACGGCTCGAGCCGATCGCGGCACACGGATGTGTCGATCAGCAATCCGATCTCATCGGCGCGAATACCGCTGGCTTCTATGGCTTTCGCCCCGGCCGCTGCCGCGGCATCGGTGAACAGATAACCCTCGGGCCACCAGCGACGCTCTTTGATCCCGGCAAGGTTCTCCAACAGCCCGGGCTGACCGCCTACCCGGTCATAGGTCTCGGCCAAGATCTCGTCGAACTGTGCGGAGGTCATCACCTCGGGCGCCTCCACATGTGCGATGGAGACAATGGCGGTATCGGTCATGCTGAACGTGGCGTTGCCGGACATCAAAGATCTTTCGTAGCGAACAGGGACAATTCTCGCAGGTGGGAGAGCATACGGCTGTTTCTGGAGTGTCTCCCTAGCGGTGACCGTGTGGCGTATCGACTATTGTCACAGGGCGAACATGGACGGTCCGAACGTCCACGAACTAATTGAGGTGATCTATGGGCAAAACCAAAGGAATCGGATGGGTGATTCTGGTACTCGGAGTCGTCATGCTTCTGGGAGGATTGGCCGTCAAGTACGTCGTACTCCCCTCACAGGCGAAGTTCCCCGCTGACGTTGATTCGACGCGGAACTACGAGGGTGAACTGGCCGTGATGATGAATGCAGCGGCGTTGGAGACGGGTGACATGGCGAACCTGTTCCTGACAGACATCCCCGTGACCATCGCAAGATCGGTGAAGACCCTTGAGGTCGGTGGCGACGACGGTGCGATCGTTTCGGACCACGCCGTGATGAGTTCCCCGGCTGGACCGTTGGCTGAGTCCCTGAGCATCTATGCGATCAATCGCACAACGATGGACGCCATGGACGACTTCTCCGGCGACGTTCGCATCCTTCCCCGCGAGGGTCTCGTAATCGGCTGGCCCATCGGCTCGGAAGGCACGGACTACATCGGATGGAACGGTGACACACAACAGACCACCGTTCTCTCCTACGTGGGAGAAGAAGAGCGCGGCGGACTCAACACGTACAAGTTCCACGCGTCGGAAGAGCCCGCTGTCATCGTGGACCCCGATCTGCTCGCCCAGTTCCCACCGGCGTTCCCGAAGGACCTGCTCATCCAGTTGGCACCATCATTCGGAATCTCCGATGAGCAAATGGCGCAACTCGGACCGGTCCTCGAAGCGATGCCAGATCCGGTACCGCTGACCTACACGTTTGCATTCGACAAGACGTATTGGGTGGAACCGACCACAGGTGTCCTCATCGACATCGACGTGATGGAATCTCGCCAGGTGGCGCTCACCGTCCCCGGCGCACCGGGACCGGTCGCACTCGCCGAGGTCCAGCATCTCGAGTACGTGACCACAGCGGCCTCCGTCCAGGACGCAGTGAATGACGCCAATGACGGCATCAGCCAGCTCAACATGTTCGGGGTATACGTCCCGCTCATTCTGATCCTGCTGGGCGCCATCGGCATCATCGGCGGCATCTACTACGTCTTCGTCATGGGCAAGAAAGAAGACGAAGCAGCAGCGGCGTAACCAGAGAGTCCAACGACAACCCGGAGGCCTTGGCCTCTTCGTATCGTCCCCGCCAAACGGCGGGGACGATTGCGCGTGCAGTCGGTTGATCCGATGTGTGGCTCTTCGGGTGTGGGCAGGGTGTGGAGATGCGGCTGGTAGTGAGTGGGTGAAGCCTGGGAACGTCGTACGTAGTCCGAATGACGTCGAACGTACTACGTCTTCGTTCTGGGTCGTACTACGTCATACGTCGGACGTACTGCTGCCTGCTGCCTCTCCGGTTCTGACCGACCCCGCCATTGCCAACCCCTCTGATATCCAGCCGCCAGCGACGAGGAGCGCACCTTGAATGCGATGGTTCGTGCGACCGGCAACAGTGTCCGATTCGGAACGCCGGCTAATCCAGGT
>JAOZMA010000127.1:0-2511 GCA_029934555.1 Acidimicrobiia bacterium
GTGTTCACGTTCGCGGATCCTGCGCTCACTGGTCAGACGGAGGACGCCGTCTGGACCTCCGAGTCGGGTTGGATCCCTCGTCCTTAGCTGCGAATCTCACCTGCTACGCGTGCGCCTCCAGGACGGCGATCGCATCGCGTCGATGGCCACGGAGTCGAGAAATCGTGACCAAAACGCGTCCTATGCGCGTCCTGGGAGCATTGAGCGTCCGGCGCGACGGCCTCGGTACTCGCCGCTAACCCTTACCCCACAAGGGTTTCCGGTGGTGGGCGCTGGCGGGATCGAACCGCCGACCTCTGCCGTGTGAAGGCAGCGCTCTCCCGCTGAGCTAAGCGCCCGGGAGCGGAAAGTGTAGCGGCGGCGGGTTCTAGGCTCGGAGGTGTGAATCCGGTACGCCCAACCGATCGAAGACGTCCCTCTGTGTCATCGCTGCGCTCCTCCGCGTCCGCCCGTCCTTCGGCCCAGGGGACAGGACGGCTGAGTCCGTTGTGAACCGCAGGGAGTTCTCGGCCGTTGTCGATGCGGTGCTCGCCGAGCTGCCCGAGTGGGTTGTCGAACGCATCGACAACCTCGTCGTGGTCATCGAGGACCGGCCCACGCACGACCAGGATCCCGAAGGTCAGGGTCTCCTCGGTCTCTACGACGGTGTATCACTCGCCGAACGGGGTGTCGACTACTTCGGGTTTGCCCCCGATCAGATCTCAATCTTCTACCAGCCTCACATCGAGCTCTGCCTATCCGACGAAGAGCTCACAGCCGAGATCCGCGTCACCGTTCTCCACGAGGTCGCGCACCACCTCGGCATCGACGATCAACGACTCCACGAGCTCGGCTGGGATTGACCAGGAAACCCGCTAGCTCCGTGCGGTACAATCATTCTCCACCACAAAGGGAGGACCCGTGGACGAACTCATTGCTCAGATCACTGAGAAGACCGGAGTGACCGCCGAGAAGGCCAAAGAGATGGTCGGTGTCACAACGGAGTGGATGGCAGACAAGCTTCCGGAGAGCCTCGCCGAGCAGGTCGCAGCAGCGCTCGCCGGTGCCGGTGGAATTGCATCGTCCGCAGCCGACAAGGCCACCGGTGTGGCCGGTAGTGCCGCGGAAGTCGCCACAGGCGCGGCCACCACCGCATCCGAGAAGGCGGGAGACCTCTGGGGCAAGACGAAGGACACCGTTACGGGGTTCACGTCAAGCGACGACAAGTAGCAACGCCTGATGCCTGCGCAGTGGGACCCTTCGCTGACCGATGAGCCCGGCTGGCCTGTTTCAGCGGTGGGTCCCGTCTTGCTCCTCCTCGACGCTGAGACGTCGATCGAACGCGAGCTGATCAAGGGATGGATCGAGCGGAACCAGCCGGCCGATGTTCGGATCGACATCGCGTACATCCCCGCAACTCGGAGGGTCCGCCGACGCAGACGAAGCGATCCTCGTCTCGAGGCAAGGGTCGCACAACAGGACGACCCGACCATGGTCCCGATTCGAATCGTGTGGCTCGCCCGTGAACGTGATGGGAAGCGCCGTGTCTCGCTCAAGGACTTCCTTGTCTTCGGCGATCCGCGAGATCCGAATATCGCGCGGCAGCGCTGGATCCGAACATTCCAACCGGAGCGCATCCGCATCGTTGTTGCCGAGTCGGCGAGCAAGTCGACCCTCGAGATGTTGTGGGCCGACCCATCGGGTCGCGGGCCTGCCGAGGGCACGTCTCTCTCCGAATTCATCGCACTGAAGGCATGGCTCGCGCTCGAGCGTGCGGAGCGGTCACTGCGTGGTGCTCGCTACAAGGTCCCGAAATTCCTGAGGGAGGACCTGTACTGGTCGCGTGGCTTCCAGCGGGGCGTCTCCCGACTCGCTATTCAAGAAGACGTGCCACTCAGCAAGATGCAGCGGAAGACCGCCCACTATCTCAAGGAGATATCGGCGACCCACTCCCCCTACGTCATCGACATCGTCACCGGCATCATGGCGTGGATCCTCAGCCTCGGGTACCAGAATCTCGAGTACTCAACCGAAGACCTCCGAGAGTTGTATCAGCTCGGCGAGAGCCATCCACTCATATTCTTGCCCTCTCACAAGTCGAACTCCGATCATCTCGTTCTCCAATACGTTCTGTACCAGAACGAGTTCCCGCCGAACCACACCGCCAGTGGGATCAACCTGAACTTCTTCCCGATCGGCCCTCTGCTCCGTCGCACTGGGATCTTCTTCATCCGTCGCGAGTTCAAGACCAATGAGCCCTACAAGTTCGTTCTTCGCCAGTACATCGACTACCTCCTCGAGAAGCGATTCCCGCTCGAGTGGTACCTCGAAGGCGGCCGATCTCGCACCGGGAAGCTGAGAGCCCCCCGCCTGGGAATGCTCTCATACGTGGTTGACGCCTACCTGCGGGGACTCGTCGACGACGTCGTCTTCATCCCGGTGTCGATCGCCTACGACCAGATCTCCGACATCGGTTCATATGCAACCGAGCAGCTCGGCGGCAAGAAGGAAGAAGAGAGCTTCGCCTGGGCC
>JAOZMA010000127.1:2611-6566 GCA_029934555.1 Acidimicrobiia bacterium
CTCGAAGTGGCTGTTGCGGGAATGCTGCGGGATGGCACCGCGGGAATGGAGGAGCTTCTGGCGAGAGCCTTCGGATGGAGAGCGATCCTCAAGTTCGATTTCTTCTTCGAGGGACGGGACGGATTCCGTGACTCGATCATCGAGGAACTGCTCCTCGAATGCCCCGACGGTATCGATCGGGTCAACAACGGGGATCTCGAGACGGTGTTTGCATCCCTCGCTCCGGCGACGAGCCCTGCCGTTCTCATGCCCTTCCTCGAGGCCTACCGCATCGTCGCTGCGGTGATCGCCGCGGCTGATCCGGCGGAGACCCTCGACTCGAAGACGGTTCAGGCCAGGGCGCTGCGTCTCGGGAGGCAGTATGCGGCCCAGGGAAGGATCAGCACACCCGAAGCCCTGTCGACCGCCCTGTTCGCGTCGGGGATCGCCCTCGCCGACAACGCCGGCTTGCTCGACAACCACGATCAGAGCGACAGGGATGAGTTCCTCGCAGACATCGATGACGCACTTGAAGACCTCCGCAGCGTCCAGGCGGCAGCGTCGGCTTTCGTGACTACCGCGAAGACGCACGAAATGACTAGTTGACCACCATCCGTATTCAGTGATACACTGTCCGTGGGCAGTCGATGAGGTAGCGGGCACCTGAAGGAACACCTTCGGGAGATTGCTCATGCGAACAAAGTCAAAGTACGACCGTTTCCCGATCGTGAAACGTGGTTACGACCCGGAGACCGTCGAATCTCACCTCGCTGCGACCGTCAACGACAATGATCAGGTCCTCGACGAGGCAGCCGCTCAGATCGCAGCTCTGGAGACGGACCTCGAAGAGTCGCAGAAGCACGAGGAAGCCGTCCATCTCACGATCCTCGCGGCCACGCAGACCAAAGAAGACATGCTCGAGGTCGCCCAACGTCAGGCCGACGAGGCCAGGGCAGCCGGGCGCAAGCAGGGTGACGGCATCATCACCGATGCCCGCATGCAGGCCTTCCAGGTGGTAACCGAGGCTCGCAAAGAAGCCGACGGCATCGTCGCCGAAGCAAGAACCGAAGCCGCAGCTCTCCTACGAAGCATTGAAGCAACCACGCCCATCGCCAGTGGCCCCTCGGAGCGTGAGATCGAGCTGCAGAGCCGGGTCGAAGAGATGCAGAACGTGATCGCCGCCATGGAATCCGAGCTTCTCTCTCGACCGGCCATCTCTGACACGGCGGAATTCGAGAGCGCTCCCCCCGTCGAAGATGCCGAGGTGCCGGCTCTCGATCACCTGTCCACCGACGAAGAGATCCTCTCGGTCGACATCGAAGTAGCGCAAGAAGACGGCGAGGAAGCGGACCTCAGCGACCACGTCGAAGACCCAGCGATCGAGAATGACATCGAGATCGTCGTGACAGACACGGCGTCGATCGAGCCTGTCGACGAGTCGGCAGCGACCCTGGAATCGATCGAGGTCGAGGACAACGACACAGCGGTCGAGTCGGAAACGTCGGTCGATGACGGAAGTATCACGGACGACAGTGAAACCGACGCGGTGAGGCGTTCTTTCTACTCGCGCCGCTCCGCGAAGCTCCCCCGTATCGGGGCAGAGGCCGGACGAAGCGCGATGGCTGCTGCTGCGGGGCTACGGACCGGTGTCACATCCAAGCAGGACACCAACAGTTCAGTTCCAGATCGCTCGCAGGAATTCGAGACGGTCTGACACAACTTGGCGGGGGCGGTACCGACGCTCGGCTGCCCGCCCGGGTCGACGCCCCACTGGGGCCGTCCCCGCCACCAGGTTCACGACGTTAGAAGTAGGGGTTCGCCCCGGCCGAGTGATCGGTGGCGTCGGTTACTTCGGTGATCTCCGGTATCAGCTCCAGTATCGCCTTCTCGATGCCGTCCTGGAGAGTGACAGCAGCGAGACCACAACCCTGGCAGCCGCCACCTAGTTCGAGCACCGCTGTAGATCCGTTGACCGACACGAGGTTCGCGATCCCACCGTGCGACGCGATCGCAGGGTTGATCTGTTCTGCAAGGAGTTGGCGCACCTTCTCTTCGGGTGTGCCTGACAGTTCGATCTCGCCACCGAGACCAAGACCAGGGCTGGGCGTGTTCGGGTTACGGATGACAAGCCCTGCCGACGGTCCGGCGGTTGCGAGGTCGAGGACAGCACCTCGAAGATCCTCGACCGATCCTGCCGAGATGGCGATCAGGAGTCCACCGTGTTCTTCGATGTGGTCGGCGGCGAAGATATCCCCGGCGCGAACGAACGCGGTCTCGTACACGTAGCCGTTTGCACCCACGCCGCTGATGCGTAGGGCAAGGTGGAGGTCGTCGATACCTTCCGCTTCGCGCAGTTCGAGAACCTTGCTGAGTGCTTCTTCACTGATTTCGATGACGGGTGTTTCGGTGTCGGTCATAGGCGAGCGATGCTACCGGCGGGTCTCCGGCTAGCGGTACAGGTCTTCGATCTCGACGGCGAAGTGATCGACGACGGTGCTCCGGTGGATGTCCCCGGTTTCCGAACGCTCCCCCAATTCCACCGAGAGAGGTCGGGAGAGCAATCCGACACGCCGGATCTGCTCGGCTCTCGCGAAGCTCTGATTCACAGAGTTGACGGCCTCTTTGGCGTGGGCAAGCGCCGCATCCTGATCGCCAGCCAGATCCCCGCCGACAGCTACGAGCACACCGAGTTGGTCGTAGCCGTCGCCGACAACGACAGCATCGACGATCTCAGGATCCTCCATCAGGGGCACTTCGAGCGCTCGAGGGCACACGTTCTTGCCACCGGTGGTGATCACGATGTCCTTCTTCCGGCCGCTGATCGTGAGTTGGTTGTCCGCTCCCATCGTCCCGAGATCGCCCGTGTGCAACCAGCCATCTCGCAGCGCCTGCCGGGTCGCTTCGTCATCATCGAGGTAGCCGGAGAAGACGCTCCGACCGCGGATCAGGATCTCTCCGTCATCGGCGAGGGAGATCTCGACACCGGGCATCGGGAGCCCGACGGTGCCGTACCGATCTGCGCCGTCGCGAGTCACCGATGAAGGGCCGGTCGCCTCCGACAACCCGTACACCTGACGGATCGGCACATCCAGACCCGCGAGGTACTCGAGACTCTCCGGATCGGCCGATGCGGCTCCGCTGTAGAGGACCTTGGTACGCGAGAAGCCCATCGCGGTCTTCGCCCGATCGGTGAACAATCGGCGTGCGAGTGCCGTCTCCGCCCGGCGGACCATGCCCGGTGTCCTCCCTGCGTTCCTGGCCGCGAGGTTGCGGCGTGCTGCCGCCATCGACCAGTCGGCGATCTTCCGCTTGTACCCGTCGAGACCGTCGATCTGCTTGCGGACCGCTCGTTCGAACCCGTTCCACACGAGCGGGACGCCGAAGAAGATCGTCGGCTGGATCTCCGGAAGATCGACGCGAACCCGGCCGAGGGATTGGGCGAACGCAACGCTGTAACCGACCTGCGCCGGGGCCAGGATCGTGAAGATCTGCTCGGCGATGTGGCTGAGCGGCAGATAGGACAGGGTGCTGTCGGAGAGATTGGCGCCCGCCACTTCGATCGAGGACTCGGATGTGAAGAAGAGGTTGTCGTGCGTGAGCACGACGCCGACCGTGTTGCCGTGTCCGGCGGCTGTGAAGATGATCGTTGCAGGATCCTCCGCGCGCAGCGCTCTAAGCCGTTCGTCAACAGCTTCAGCGGGTGTGCCGTCGGCACGCTCGAGGAACGACGACCAGGAGATGGCGTCCCCGGGGGCATCGTCGACGCCGATGACCAACTCGAGGGCCGGATGTGCTTCCGCATCGATCTTCTCGATGATGGATGCCGTCTCAGCTAGAACGATCCGCGCACCGGATCGCCCGAGCATGTCGGCGATCTCCTCGGTGGAGCTCGAGAAGTAGATCCCGACCGGGACCGCTCCAACCGCCATCGCGGCAACGTCGAAGATCACCCACTCCGGCGTGTTGTACGAGATGA
>JAOZMA010000128.1:0-2580 GCA_029934555.1 Acidimicrobiia bacterium
GACTTCTACTCCGGCTTCGGTCAGCGCCTCGCTCATACCTTCAGCCGCCACGGTGCGAGCCTCGTCCGGTCCGTACTCGCCGGCATCGAGCGTCTTACGGACGCTCTTCTGTGCCTCGTAGTCGACGTTCGTAATCGCAGCGCGGCTCTGGAGCATCCTCCACGACCGCCTCCGCTCGATGCAGAAGAGCACCATCATCCGGGAGAGGAGGAGGGTCTGAACGTTCCCATCCTCATCTTCCGTCTCGATCGTCACGCCGAAGTCGGGGACGTACGTGAAGTGCTCGATATCGAACACGTTGCGCTCGTTGACGTCGTTCTGGGTAACCACGTTCAGGATCTGCTCCAAAGGAACGGTCCCATCGAGATCCTTCGCCGGCTTGAAGTGCCGACGGAACCGCGCCTCGGTCGTCCCGTAGTGTGCGACCGTGTAGGCGTACTTCCGTCCGGTCTTCTTGGATACCTTCTGGTACCAGTCCCGGTCCGGGTTGGGGTTCCCGGCCAGACTCATGATCTCGGAGTACATCTCACCCTTTGTCGGGTCGAAGACGAACTGCGGAACGCTCCGAGAGTCGCGGACACGGATCGCTTGTACCGTCGAGACGTCGTCGGCGATCCCGTGTTCGGGCTGGCATGAAGTGAAGCTCTGGATGAACGCCGTGCCCCGGTAGTCGAGGCCCTCGAGGATCGCCTTGTAGAACTGGGCGACGTTCGCCATCGACACCTGAGCGATGTACGGCGAACCGTGTCCACTCATGAACGCCTCGGCGACACCCTTCTTCTCGGTGAGTTTGCCCTCGGAAGCGATTCCGAACTGGTTCATGTCACCGCCGCCTGGCATCGGTGTCGAATCCGAGTTCTGCCCGCCGGTGTTCGAATACACCTGTGTGTCGAGCAGCAGGATCTTGACGTTCGGCCGGTTCTGGAGAACGACCTTCGATGCGTTCTGGAAGCCGATGTCGCCCATGCCGCCGTCGCCGCCGACCGCCCACGCCTTCGGGAGTTCCCGGATCTCGCGTTCGGTCATCAGAGCGTCGGTCATGTGCGTCAATTGGAAGTAGTCCTTCTCAACCATCGGAGCGGCGCCCTCGTCGAGGAGGCGATCCGTCAAGCGTTCGGGAACCACCGACCGTCTGGCGTGGTCGAGGATGAACCCCTCGCCCATCAGCCACGTCACGGTGACACCGTCCTGGAACAGCGAGTTCATCCACGGGTATGGATGCGGGTTGTTCGGCGGCGTCGATCCGTACACGCTGTTGCACCCGGTGTGGGCACCCATCGCCATGACCGACATGCCGTCGGGGATCGTCCCGTCGATCGCCTGAAGATCACGATGGTTGAACGCATCCTGTCGCAGGGTGACGACCAACGCATCGACGATCTCGGCGTCGCTGATCTCACCATGCTCGGCAAGCCGTGCATCCGTGTCAGCGTCCGAGTCTCCACCGAGCTCCATGAGGACATGGGCCACGGATCGTCTGAGATACGCGTAGCTCTCCTGCTCCTCTTCCTTCATCATCCCGAGCAGCTCGACACCCTTAGACGCGAGTCGATCAGCCTTCTCATCGAGTCGGTCCGCTCTGGCGTGATAGAGGGGACGCATGTACGCCTCGGTGATCGAGGCGATCGAGTGCAACACACTCTTCTCACCGCAACCGGCGCATGCACCGTCACCGGAGACGAGCGCTTCGTAATCGTGGCGGATCATCAGATGGTTCTTCAACTGAGCAGCGTGGGATCCCATCGGATCTTCCGGGTTGAACCGCCCGAGATATTTGTCCGGCGTCTCGGGGAGCAGATCCAGGAAGTTGATGCCCGACTGGTGCTCGGCGAGATGCAGTTCGGATTCGGGGACCATGACCAACGCCTCGTGCTCACCGCACTCGACGACACACTCGCCGCAGCCCTTGCATCGATCGGAGACCATGATCGCGAAGAGACCGCCCTGGCCTTCCTCACGACGCTCAAGCGTCCGGAAGATCGGGGTCGTCTTGGCGAAAGCGAGCGGCACGCGATCGAAGACCTCCATGAACTCGGCTCGTGCCTCATCGTCGATGTCGAGAGCTGCCACCTCGTCGACGAGGACGTCACGGAACGTGACCTCCTCCTTCGCCGTGGTGATGTCCATCATCTTGGTGTGGAGCCTGGTCTCCATATCGTCGAGTTGAGCGAGCAGCGAAAGCCTCGATGCCGGATCACCGACGTAGCCGTTCGCAGCAGTGCGCAAGATGGTGCCGATGTCCTGTGCCGTGTTCGGTAGTGCGGTGTCAGGGCACGCAACGATGCAGTCCATGCACTGCGTGCACTTGTCGGCGAGCCAGACCGGGACCTCGCGCCGCGCAACGTACTTCGACGCGAACCGCCCGGTGCCGGAAGCGATGGCGCCCACCGATGCGAGCGGCGAGGCCGGCTGGTTGTACCCGAGACCCGACTTGAACTCGGCGTTGAACGCAGAGAGGCTCTTGAGGGGGATGCGCACCGGTTGCTCGGCGGAAGGAGTGGTTGGGGCGACGTCGACAACGCACGTGCCGCACGACTCGAGCGCGGGCAGACGCATCGAGGAGCGATCGGGGGCGTCGAC
>JAOZMA010000128.1:2680-6550 GCA_029934555.1 Acidimicrobiia bacterium
GACCAGGAAGTACGACGTCGGTGCGCCCTTCTTCTCAGATCCATACTTCGGGTTCGCTGAGACGTGGATGATCTCCTTGGGCCGGCCCAAGGCGTCGACCTCGGGGTCGCGCTTCATGAGATCGTCGCCGACGGCACCGATCACCTCTGAGAGGTTCTTGCCGGTGGTGATCATGCCCCATCCACCGATCGAGTGGAACCGGACGGCGATCGCACCTTCGGGTAGCAGCGACGGTGTTCGGTCCGAGATGACGGCGTAGGGGTGGTCGATACCGACCGTGAAGTAGCGCTCACCGTCGGCAACGTTTCTGCCGTCGGTTCGGTTGATGGTCCCGATGGCGAACCCGTACGCACCGAGGATTCCCTCGGGTCGGAAGTCGCGAGAGCCCAGTCCGTATGTCCCGGACAGGATGAGCGGAACCTGGTCGTCTTCGAGCGATGGGGCATCCTGGCTGTGGCCGGTGTGCGCCGCCTCGACCGCCTTGTTCAGCACCGCCCGGATATCTCTCGTCAAAGGGTTGTCCCCCGCCAGCGGGTCATCGGTGCGCTCGAGCACGACAACGGTCTTCTTACCGGCGAGTGCTTTGACGATCGCGGCCTCCGGGAACGGCCGGATCACGTTCACGTGGATCGATCCGACCTTCGCGTCATCGGTCTCACGCAGATAGTCGACGGCGGCTTCGATGTTCTCGGCGGCAGACCCGAGAGAGACGAACACCACGTCGGCGTCATCGGTGCGGTACTCGGAGATGAGCCCGTACGAGCGTCCGGTGAGACTGGCGAACTCGACGTAGGCCTCTTCGAGGAACCCGAGGATGCTCTCGGAGAAGTTGTTCCGGCGTGCAATGACGCCGTTCATGTAGTGCTCCTGGTTCTCGACGGGTCCGAGAAGCACGGGGTTCGCGAGATCGATCATCGAAGGAACACGGCGTCGCGTCGGCCCGAAGAGCACGCGCTGGGCTTCGGTGGGGCTCTCGATGACGTCATCCGGTGCGCCGAGGAAGTCTCTCATGAGGCTGGACTCATGCTTGTAGAAGGTGCGTTCGAGGTGAGAGGTGAGGAATCCGTCCTGCGCGTTGATTCCCGGGTTCAGGGTGAGTTCGGCGACGCGGCGGATGATGAGCGACTGGTCGGCTACCTGCTGTGCATCCTTCCCGAAGAGCACCATCCAACCGGTGTCGAGCGCTGCGTAGATGTCGTCGTGGCCGCAGTGGACGTTGAGCGCATGCTTCGTGAGGGCGCGGGCTGCAACCTCGACGACCATGGTCGAGAGCTTCCCCGGGGCGTGGTAGTACTGCTCGAGGCCGTAGAGGAGGCCCTGGCCGGACGTGAAGTTCACGACTCGCTTGCCGGTCACCGATAGCGTGATGGCGCCACCCTGGGCGGCATGCTCACCTTCGGCTTCGATCGCTACTTTCGTGCGTCCGTATACGTCGAGTTGCCCTTCGGCATAGGCGAGCTGGTAGTTCTCACCCATCTCCGTCGAGGGAGTGATCGGGTAGAAGACGCCACCCTCGGTGATGCGCGCTTCGGTGTGATAGGAGACGAGTTGATTGCCGTTGGTGGTAATCCTGATGCCCGGGTATTTCGGTGCGGTCATGGCGTCGTCTCCTCAAGTGGATCTTTGTGTTTGCGGGAACGGTCTCCCGACACGTCAGGGTAGCGATTCCTCTGCCGAAGATTCCCATGCCGCGACGTCGGGAAGTCAGCATCACCGTTCCCTCCGACAGGTACTCTCACACCCAGAATCTGAGGGAGGTCTTCCGTGAAGCTCATCGAGTGTGTTCCCAACTTCTCCGAGGGCAGAGACCAGGCAGTGATCGATGCGATCACCAACGAAATCGCTGCCGTCGACGGAGCAGAGCTCCTGGACGTCGACCCCGGCGCTGCTACGAATCGCACCGTTGTGACGTTCGTTGGATCTCCCGGAGTCGTTGAAGAAGCGGCGTTCCGTGCAATTGCGAAGGCCGCCGAACTCATCGACATGTCGAAACACAGCGGTGAGCATCCCCGGATGGGTGCGACCGACGTGTGTCCCTTCGTTCCGGTCGAGGGTGCGACGATGGAGGACTGCGTCGCGATCGCTCGCAGCCTCGCCGAACGGGTTGGCGACGAACTCGAGATCCCGGTCTATCTCTACGAACATGCCGCCATGGAAGGACGGCGTTCACTCGCCGAGGTACGCAGAGGCGAGTACGAAGCGCTTGCGGCACGCGACGACGCCCCCGATTTCGGGCCGGCGTTCAATGCATCGACCGGGGCGACGGCGATCGGTGCCCGACAGTTCTTGATCGCCTACAACGTCAACCTCAACACGACCGACCGGCGCCTGGCACATCAGGTGGCGTCGGCGGTTCGCACACTCGGGACAGCCACCCGGGACGAGAACGGGAAGATCATCAAGAACGAGCACGGGAAGACCGTGTTCGCTCCGGGTCGGTTCCAGGAGGTCAAAGGTGTCGGCTGGTACATCGACGAGTACGACCGTGCCCAGGTATCACTGAACCTCACGGACTCGTCCGTAGCGCCCATGCATGAAGTGTTCGAGGCCTGCCGGGAGGAGGCCACGAGCCGCGGCATGCGGGTCACGGGCTCCGAACTCGTGGGGTTGGTCCCGCTCGATGCAATGCTGGCCGCAGGAGACCACTTCTTGACGGCCCAGGGTCGAACGACGGCCATCCCGGAAGCGGATCGCATCAGGGCCGCTGTGATGTCGCTGGGCCTCAACGAGATCAGCGAATTCGACCCTACAGCGAAGATCGTCGAGCACCGCTTCCGCGGCGCCGTTGAGGGCCTGGTCACGAACACGGTTGCAGGGTTCGCCGATGTGCTCTCCAAGGACTCCCCTGCACCCGGCGGAGGTTCTGTTGCTGCACTCGTCGGTGCCCTCTCGGCAGCGTTGTCGTCGATGGTGGCGTCGCTCACGTTCGCCAAACAGGGCATGGAGGAGACGAAACCTTCCATGGAGGCAGCGGGAAGAGACGCTCAAACTCTGAAGGATTGGTTCCTCACCGCGGTCGATCGCGACACCGACGCGTTCAACGGTGTACTCACCGCTATCCGCATGCCCCGCAAGACCGACGAGGATCTCGTTTCTCGTGACGCAGCTATGGCAGCCGCGAACCTCGGGGCGACGATCGTTCCCCTAGAGGTCCTCGAACACTCCGTTGAAGCACTCGACCTGGCGCTCATCACAGCGAGGGACGGGAACCCGAACTCCGTCACCGACGCAGGAGTCGGCGCCGCGTGCGCCCTCGCCGCAGCAGAGGGTGCCTCGCTCAATGTCCGGATCAACCTCGACGGACTCGAGGGCGGCGTATCAGAAATCGCGGATCGGCACGACGCGGCACTAGAGAGAGCAAGGGAACTCGGATCTGAGGTCGCTGAAGTGGTCGAAGCAAGCCTGAGTAGCGGAGTAGCGGGGTAGCCGAGTGGTCGAGTAACAGAGCTACCAGCTACCAGCCGCCAGCACGAACACGAAACCTCATCGGATACCGAATACTGATTACTGACTACTTCCGGCGAAGCCGGACTCTGTATGCTCGACTTGAAGAGGTGCTCGGAACCGAACCCGCCGGGATTCTGATGAGCCACATCCCCACCGAAACCGACCTGGTCACGAAGAGGGACATAACGCATCTTGAGTCGCGTTTCGAGATTCGTATGGATGGCTTCGAGGGGCGCATGGACCGGTTCGAGACGCGCATGGATCGTCTCGATGCCCGTATGGAGAGGTTCGAGGACAAACTCGATGGGTTCCACCAGGCGCTACGCGAACAGTCGCGGACCTACATGCTCACGATGACTGGAGTCATGGCTTCGTTCTCCGCCGTCATTGTGGCGACTGGAATCCTCACCTGACAGGCTGGCC
>JAOZMA010000129.1 GCA_029934555.1 Acidimicrobiia bacterium
TACGCCCATCGCCTCCAGTCCGCCGGGCCCCACAGGGAATGAGATCCCGCCCATAACGGCACGTATGGTCGTTCTCGGAGTGCGCGCCGTCGGACACCACCGTGACGATCGGGGTCCACCAAACCGTCGTGGCTAGCCCCGACATGGGGACCCCTAGGGTGGAGTAGTTGCCGCTTCGAGAGGAAATGAGATGGAGATGCAGTACCGCCGCCTGGGGAATGCCGGAATCAAGACCAGTGTGTTCTCGTACGGGTCATGGCTCACTTTCGGGAGTCAGCAGGAGAGGGACGACAGTCTCGAATGTATGAACGCTGCATACGACGCGGGTGTCAACTTCTTCGACAACGCCGAGGTCTATGCCGGGGGGAAGGCGGAGACTGTGATGGGCCAGGCGCTGCAGGAATTCGGGTGGCCCCGTCACACCTACCTTGTATCGACGAAGTACTTCTGGGGCCTCCACAGGGATGTCCCGAACGCTTTCTACACGCTCAACCGCAAGTACTTGATGGAGGCGATCGACAAGTCGATCGAACGTCTCCAGCTCGATTACATTGATCTTGTCTACTGCCACCGCCCCGATCCAGAGACTCCGATCGAGGAGACGGTGTGGGCCATGTCCGACATCGTGGCTTCTGGCAAGGCGTTGTACTGGGGCACCTCGGAGTGGTCCGCCCAGGAGATTCGGGCGGCGTGGGAGATTGCCGAGCGACATCATTTGCGCAAACCGGTGGTCGAACAACCGGAGTACAACCTGTTCAACCGCACCAAAGTAGAGACCGAGTACGCCCGTCTCTACGAGGACATCGGGCTCGGACTAACCACGTGGAGCCCGCTCGCCTCAGGCCTGCTGACTGGCAAGTATCAAGATGGAATCCCAGAAGGAAGTCGCGGCGAGAACGTCGAGTGGCTCCAGGACTTCCTCACCGATCCCGCCAAGCTTGCCAAGGTCGATGAGTTCCTCGCTGTTGCACAAGGGGTCGGTTGCACGCCCGGTCAGTTGGCGTTGGCATGGACCGCGTCGAACCCGAATGTCAGCTCGGTCATCCTTGGTGCTCGTCATGTCGGCCAACTCAAGGAGAATCTCGACGCTCTTGAGGTCATGGACGCCTTGACCGACGAGCAGAAGGACAACATCAACGAGATATTCGCGTAGCCAGCGGGGAACCGGATACACGGACTCTGCGACCATGCAGTCGCGGCTAGCCGCTGGAACGCAATTGGCTTGAGCTGATCGTCCCTCTAGTCGTGGGGGCGTGCAGCTCAGGTACGGGAGTGCAACCTCGTTGACGTCAGGGCAAGCAAGTGGCCCGCCCATATCGAGGCACGTATGGGTGGTGGGTATCGTCGGATGTGGCGAGGATTGGGCGTGTGGTGCCGCCCCATCTCGTGGATTCGTCGTGTAGGTTCATTGCATGCGGATTGGTGTCATTGCTCAGCTTCACGGTCGTCCTGGAGGCATGCTCGAACCGTCGTGGGAGTCGATCAAGGGACTCGCGACAGCCGCGGAGCGTGTCGGGTTCGACATGTTCGTGTTCGAGGATGTCCTCATGTATCGCGGAGAGGACGCGACGGACGGGTGTTGGGAGTCGATGACGATCGCCGGTGCGCTCGCTGCCTCCACAAGCCGGATTCGGTTCGGTCAGTCGGTGATTAACGCTCCGTATCGGTCACCGGCGATGACGGCGAGTATGGCGACCACGCTTGATGAGGTGTCGGGTGGCCGGTATGTGTTGGGGATCGGTGCGGGCAACTCTCCGGCGTCGGACTATGAAGGTTTCGGGTTCCCGACTGATCGGCGGTACTCGCGGTTCGCGGAGAGCATTGAAGTGATCCACACGCTGCTGAGGACCGGCACGGTTGACTACAACGGCGACTTCCACACCGCGAAGCAAGCTGAACTCGTTCTCCGGGGACCGTCGCCAACTGGGCCGCCGATCAACATTGCAGCTGGAGGACCCAAGATGCTGCGACTCGTCGCCCGCTATGCCGATGCGTGGAACTGGTGGGGATGGGACGAGACGATCGATGAGATCACCGGGCGCATGACCCCGATTGTCGCCGAGTTGGATCGAGCCTGTGCCGAGGTCGGCAGGGACAGCACCGAGATCGAGCGGACCTTCGACCTGTACTCGGTCGTTCCACCCGGCTTCCCAACTGACGCGTCCGCGATGTCACAGCCGGTGTCTGGCTCAGCCGACGAGATCGCCGAGACGCTCCTCAGCCTTCGTGCCCTCGGCATTGACGAGGTCCGGTGCGATCTAACGGACAAGACCGAAGCGGGCATCGAAGCCATGGCGCCGGTCGTAGAAGCCCTCCACAACGCCTGAAGGCCTCGCCCATAGCGGCACCTATGCATCCGATGATCGACGCGCCATAATGCCGAAGATGCGTAGCACTCTAGAAATGCACCTTGACCTGTGGAGGGTTGAACGTTGAAGGCCGTGGTTGTCGGCTCTGAGGCCACCGATCCCGTTTTGGTTTGGTCGGATTGGCCTGACCCGGTGACAGCCCCAGGCTGGGTGACGGTGCGGGTCTTGGCTGCAGGACTCAATCGAAACGACGCGATGAACGTTGCTGGGCGACTCTCTCGTGAGGCCCCGTCGGTCATCGGTGCTGACGCAGCGGGAGTGGTAGTTGAGGTGGCAGCCGGAGTAGTTGGTTGGGAGGTCGGGGATGATGTTGTCGTTCTACCAAGCCTGTGGTGGGGGGACAATGAGTCCTATCCGAGCTCACGCTTCGAGATTCTCGGCGATACGACCCCTGGAACCTTCGCCGAATTTGTAAGCGTTCCCGCGGAGAACGTGTTCCGTACGCCCCAACGGCTGTCTTCGGTGGAGGCCGGTGTTCTGCCTCTCGCAGGCGTGACTGCGTGGCGTGCATTGGTTACACGAGGACGTCTACAGGCAGGTCAGCGGCTCCTTGTCACGGGGGGTTCGGGCGGCGTGGCTACCTTTGCCGTGCAAATCGGGAGTGCGATTGGTGCCGATGTCCAGGTCACGACTTCAAGCCTCTCCAAGCTTGCCCGGGCGGTAGAGATGGGTGCAAGCGGAGGTGTAGTTCGCGAGGAGGGCTGGGAGTCAGCCCTCCTTGATGCTGGTCTATTCGATGTTGTACTCGATTCTTCCGGGGAGAGCTGGCCTCAACTGGTCGAGTCCCTCGTTCCCGGCGGCACTCTTGTGAGTATTGGTCGGACAATCAGCGAACAAGCACAGATTCCGATCCACCAGCTCTTCATTGGTCAACGACACATCATGGGCTCCACAATGGGTAGCCCGCGAGAGTTCGGCGCACTTCTCGCCCATATCGACGAAACTGAATGGGTTCCTCTTGTCGATTCGACATTCGGATTTGCAGAGCCCTCAGCTGCCTTCACCCGGCTCGACCAGGCAGGCCGGATCGGCAAGGTTGCGTTCCACGCTGCCGACTAAACGCCCACATCGGCACGTATGCACCTTGTGAGTGTGCCGCTACGCCGCACAGAATGCCGATCGTGAGTGTCCGGTGGGGTGGCTTGGTGGCCTAAGGGGTCTCGGTTGGGGTCTTGCAGTGGGTCTTGTAGAGGCGAACGACGTAGTTCCAGCCGTCGGTGATCGGGAGGTAGTTCACACGGATATCGGCGCTGGGGCCGAAGTGCACGGTGATCGAGCCGTCGCCGTTGGATTCTGCCGTGTGGCTGTTGATGTTGTACATGCTCGAATCCGTCGACTCCACAGACCCGTTCTTGCTGTATGCGGTAATCGACCAGCACGCACCGTCTGGAACATCTGCAACGGTGAGCCGGTACGTGCCGACGGGGTGGCCAGGTTCGACGTTCAGGTAGTACGCCTGGTCTTCGGACACGCCGTCCCACGGGAGCGGATCTCCGATCATCTGGTGTACGGGTTCGCCATCTTCCTTCCCTCCGACGAGAAGCGTGAGGCCTGCCATACGTCGACCCGACTTGATCACAGCATCAAGCGTCTGGGGTTGACTTTCGTCCCCGTCGTGAGAGATGACGAACGGATTCGAGGTGGCTGCAGCCACGACGGTCCGTTCTCCGTGATCATTCGTTCCGACGATCTCAGTCGGTGCGTCAGCCATTACAGCGATCCCTCCAGGTTTCCTGGCCACAGGCAATTACCAACCGCAATCGTTTCACCGCTGCCAGGACAACGGGAGGGCACAAAGACCCGAACCGGCCACCCACATCGGCACCTATGGATGTCTCAACCCGCCGTTCGGTGCTCCCGATTACGTGTGGTGGTACAACGTCTCTGATAGGTTCCATCACAGCATTGGGGGTCAGATGAATCCGTCAGGTGAGATTGAGGCAGTGGCCAGAAGATTTCTGGCTGCACGGGCTGCTGTCAATGTCGAGGCGATGCGCCATCTCCATTCACGATCTGAGTATGTACGACTGATCGGTAGCGATGAACCTGATTGGAACCAGGGCTACGAACGAGCCGTCGAAGTCTGGATGGGGCAGGACAACGAGTTTCTCCAGATAGCCGACCGGACCATTCGACGGTTGGAGGCATTCGAGAACGGCGAAACGGGCTGGGCTGCAGTGGAACAGGAGACCACGCTCGCCACCGGACAGACTTTCGTATTTCGCATCACGATGGTCTTCGTGCTCGAAGAGTCGGTTTGGAAAGTTATCCAACTCCACTTCTCGATACCCGTTCCCGATCAGGAAGTGCTCAACGTTGACCTCACGAAGACTCTATCCAACTTGCTCGCGTCAATCGACAACGAACCTGACTCGCTAGCCCTTGGCCGGATTTCCGAGGGGACCCTCACGTTCCTCTTCACTGACGTCGTAGGGTCGACCTCCCTTTCGCGAGAGTTGGGTGATCGTGCATGGGTGGATCTGATCGCGTCACACTTCAAGACCGTTGAACGGATCGTCGAACGCGAGGGCGGCAGAGTCGTCAAGACAGCTGGAGACGGTGGGATGTATGCCTTTGCTTCCGCTGCATCGGCGCTGGCTGCGGCCGTCGGTATCCAACGATCCGTTGCCGCCAACCCAGACGATGGCCTCACCTTGCGTGCGGGGATTCACACCGGAGATGTGGTTCAGACCGGAGATGACTACCTCGGTCTCACCGTCAACAAGGCCGCACGCGTCGCAGCGGCAGCGTCAGGCGACCAGATACTCGTATCGTCAACCACCGCCGACATGGTCAACACCACCGAGTTCACATTCGACAACCCAATCACAGCTGAACTCAAGGGACTCACCGGCACGCACACACTCCTACCCCTCGAATGGGAGGAACGCTCGCCCAGAGACCCCGAGGAAACTAACCGCCCATAGCGGCACCTATGAGTGGGACGTGAAGGCGCCGCCGATGGCGCACATTCCGGGTCATGGGCTGAACATCTTGGTGTCCACCCATGGGACAGTCGTGTCCAGCCCAACATGAAGTCGGCAAGACGCAGACACGACTCCGGCCCTACTCGTTCGTGGGCCACCTGTACGCACGCCAGATGATCAGCACGCTGAACAGTATGTAGAAGACCCCCAGGTAGTACTCCCAACCCTCCGTGCCCTCCGCTATGAAACCGATGTTGAGCAGCAGGTACACAGGGGCCACGATCAGGTTGGCCAACCGGACGTAGGAGGGGCGCCCCACCAGGCACAGGACGATCATCAGAGCCTGCACGATCGCGGTCGTCGGTGCAACGAAGAGGATCACCGAATCGTCGATCGGCTCGTTCATCTCTTGGAGCAGGGAGAGCATGTCCCCGAATGTCCACAACAGGAAATGGCACGCCCAGAACACCGCGAGCAATATCCGTATGTTCACCTTCGGGTTCGCCAAGCCCGATCCGGTCTGTCCCGATCCACCCATAGTCTCCTCCCTCCGATCACACGCCACACATCACTCTGCGCCCGTTATCACACATCAAGTAGAGCACAACGACCGCAAACTTGCCGTCCATAGCGGCACCTATGGGTGAGCGAACCTGTCGGAGATGAGTCACCGCGACCGCTCAAGCCCAAGGCCGATGAACTCAACCTATTGGGGTGAAGCGATGGCAGCTCGGAACGTATCGGCCACTATCTCGAACTCGTCGCCGTCACCATCTTGATCCCAGTCACAGAGAGGCCATCGCTCTTCATGTGAGCAATCACATCTGCGAGACTCTCGGCCTGCCCAGTCTCATGGGATCGATACCCCCATACAATCGGCAACAACACCGATCGTCCTTCGTCATTCTCGCTTTGCGACCATCCAACCAACTCCAGCACGAGACGACCCGGCTTCTCCTGCTTCTTCTGAGTTTCGATTCTCAGTCGCACCCCTGGGGTCGCTGGGATTATGTGCTTGTCCACCGGTCCTCCAATTTGTGCTCAATGCATTGTTGCACAGGTACCCATCGGCAGGCAGCGACGGCTGCCTTGCCGCCATCTGGGTCGGTGAGAGCCCATTCAATTGACACGCCGTTGACCGCCCATATCAGGCACGTATGTTTGGTGATCGATGCA
>JAOZMA010000130.1 GCA_029934555.1 Acidimicrobiia bacterium
ACCGTCGCGTCCCTCCATGCGGAATGAGAAGCCATCGATTTCGGCGCCGTCGATGGTGTCGAGAACGAGCGCCGCTGTGGTGTCGTCCCCGCAGGCGAAGTCCAGGTCGGTTGAGAAGCGCCCGGCGTTGCCGGCTCGGAACTTGCGCAGTGCCGTGCCGCCCTTCAGGACAACGTCGAGATCGAAGACACCCTCGCGATGCAACAACACCAAGATGTGATCTTGGGCGATGTCGAGTAGCGCCGGGTCTCTCCCTCCCGACCTCCCCTGGTAGTGGCGGGAGAGATAACCCTCGGTGATCCTCATCGGGTTGCCTTGATCGACCAGGAAGTCGGGAAGATGTGATCGGCGACCTCGAAACGACGTTCGTATCTCGACGGTCGATCTCTCGGCCCGAAATGGAACGGTCCTCTCCCCTCTGGTGCAGATGCGAACAGTTCATCGGCGACTCGGTCGGCGCCTCCCATGGCCAGCAGATAGCTCGTTCTCGCCCACCCGCTGCGGGGCCAATCGGCGAGTTCGGACCGAAGAGCGTCGACCGATATCCGCTGAGTGGCGTCGGTAAGCCATTCGCTCACGTTCGGCCAGTCCCGGTACCGATCGGGTTTCGCTCCCATGAAGGCCAACAGTGTGTCCACCGACCAAACCGGGAGACCATCGACGTCGTCGGTCGAAGACGTCGGAGCCCACCTGACCACCCTGAACCCGTCGAGCGACTTCGGGAGCTTCTCCCCCGGCAGCAGGCCGATCACGTGCGGTTCGGGTGACCGCGAAGCAAGGCCATGAATCCACGCAGCCGATTCCGCTGCGACCGCGACGGGGAGGGGTCGGGTCTCGAGACGCGCCCGCAGCTCAATGAATGGGTCGCCGCCACCAATGGCGCCGGCGCGAGCCCCCGGTGCGAATTCCCACACACCGCTAGTCCGCAACGGCAACAGCCAGCCACGTTCCCGGAGGAGCCGCGCAGCAACAGACCCCGAGAACCCCGCCCCTGTCTCAGCAGCCAGAACCTCAAGCTTCTCCAGGGTGACGAGCACGGGTTGTTCAAGTTCGAGTGCTTCCAGAATCGGGGCAACCGATCGCGGCACGCTCCGTTGGGATGGGGTCATTCCGACACTCTCTTGTCACTACAGTATCACTCTAGTCCTATATCGGACAGCAAGGGGTCTCTCTTGACAGTCCCGACTGTTGATCGTCAGGCCAAAGGGTCAGGTCCATGGGACCACAAGACGCGTTTGGGTTGAACCTGGGGACCCTGGTTAGGTTGCAGCGGCGGTACCGACCTTCCGGCGGCGCCACGCCACGACGGCTCCGTCGAATGCGCCGGTGATTCCGCCTGCCGCCAGGATCCCGCCTACCCCAGAATCCCCACCCCGGGAACCGTGAAAGCCATGATCGTCATGCCTGCGACCGCCCCGATAGGTGCACCGATGGCGATCCCCTTCTCGAGGCCGTGGGTCACCTCGGCGTCTGCGTCCGTCTCGAACATGTAGCTGTCCGAGTGATACACCGCTACCCCCAGGTGCTCCTCGGAGAGACCCAGCGCCCGCAGGTCCTCTACCGCCGACCCGGCAGTGGCAGGATCATCAAAGATGGCACCCAGGTGCTGTTCAATGCTCATGGCCTTGCTCGTCCGCTCCTCTCCAACGGCCCTTGCTACCCGTTCTGTTGGATTCCTTCGAGGGCATCCAACACCCGCTCGGGCGTGAACGGCGTCGTACGAAGCCGGACTCCGACCGCGTCGTAGATGGCGTTGGCGATCGTGGGCATGGGAGCGTTGATTCCGATCTCGGCGATCGACTTGGCACCCATCGGACCGGTGGGTTCGTATGAGTCGACGAGGATCGCCTGGATCCGAGGCAGATCGGGTGCCGCCGGGATCTTGTAGTCGAAGAACGTCGGATTGCGCACCCGCCCATGGTCGCTGATGAGCATCTCCTCGGTGAGCGCGTATCCAATGCCGTTGGCGACGGCCCCTTCGACTTGGCCTTCGGCGGCCGCGGGGTTGATCGGCACGCCGCAGTCGGCCACCGCGACATATTCGATGATCTTCACTTGTCCCGTCTCGGTGTCGACGGCGACTTCGGCGAAGCTGGCAAGGAACGGCGGTGGCGACTCTGCCCCGACGTACGACGCCGTCGCCCCTATCTGGACCTGGTCGGTCGCATACAGGGCACGAAGTCCGACATCTTCCAATGTGACGCTCTCACCCGTCGCGACAGTGACACGCTCGGATCCGATCCGGAGACTTGCGGCCTCCTCGTCGAGCATCGCCGATGCCACTTCGAGGATCTGGTCCCGGACCTGTTCTGCAGCGAGCCGGACGGCGTTGCCCGACACGTACGTTGTCGACGAAGCGTAGGCACCGGTGTCGAAGGGCGTCATGTCCGTGTCGGAGGAGTACACGACGATCTTCACGAGCGGCACGCCGAGCACCTCTGCCGCGATCTGGCCCAGGATCGTGTCCGACCCGGTCCCGAGATCGGTCGCTCCGATCAGGAGATTGAACGAACCGTCGTCATTCATCTTGATGGTCGCAGCCGCCATGTCGACGTCTGCGATGCCCGATCCCTGCATGTGGATAGACATCCCGACCCCGTGCGCCCACGACCCGTCGCGCCGACGAGCCCCGCGCTTGGCATCCCAGCCGATCCGCTCCGCCCCGATATCGATGCACTGCTCGAGTTCGCAGCTCTTGACGGTCTGCTCGACGCCCGCCTTGCCCTCACCGATCGCTTCGAAGATGGGCGACGTCTCCCCCACCTGGATGTGGTTGCGGCGTCGCAACTCCACCGGGTCCATGCCGAGTTCTCCGGCCAGTTCATCCATGGCGGTCTCGAGAGCGAAGTACCCCTGGGTGGCGCCGTAGCCGCGGTACGCACCCCCGACCGGCATGTTCGTGTACACGGTCTTGCCGTCGAAGCGCACGTTCGGCGCCTTGTTGTACAGCGGCAGCGTCTTGGATCCAACGTTCGACATCACCGTCAGGGCGTGACTGCCGTAGGCGCCGGTGTTGGAGATCACCTCCATGTCGACCGAGTGAAGGACTCCGTCGTCTCCTGCACCCAGCTTCACCCGGACACGCATGGGATGTCGCGTCCGAGAGGCGTAGAACTCCTCCGGTCGCGACAGGACCGCTAACGAAGGACGTCCCGTGCGCATCGTCACCAATCCGACGACGTCCTCAAGAAGGATCTCCTGTTTCACGCCGAAGCCGCCGCCGATCCGCGGTTTGATCACTCGCACCCGGTAGAGCGGCAGATCGAGGACCATCGAGACGATGCGGCGGGCATGGAACGGCACCTGGGTACTGCTGACGAGCACGAGGCGGCCGTCGTTGTCGAGGTATCCCTGCACGACGTGTGGTTCGATCGGGGCATGTTGGGCGTACTGGGTCTCGCACACGGTCTCGACGACGGTGGCGGACCCTGCGAACCCTGCCTCGATGTCTCCGACATCGACTTTGACCACGGAAACCGTGTTGCGGGCTGCATCGTGAATGCCGGTTGCGTCATCCTCATCGTGGATCACCGGGGCACCAACGGCAAGGGCTGCGTCGATACTGAGAACGGCAGGAAGCATCTCGTAGCGAACGTCGATGAGCCGCACCGCTGCGCGAGCGATCTCGAGTGTCTCGGCCGCCACCGCCGCCACCCGATCCCCAACGAAACGGACCCTGCTGTCGAACATGCGGGCGTCGTATGGGGACGGTTCCGGGTATCCCTGACCGGCGGTCGTGTAGCGCCGCGTGGGCGTGTTCTCGTGGGTGAGAATGAGAACGACGCCGGGTAGTGCCTCGGCCCGTGATGTGTCGATCTCGACGATGCGGGCGTGGGGGTGCGGACTGGTGAGGAACGCGATGTGGAGCGAACCGGCAATGTCGCTGTCCTCGACGAAGACCGGCTTCCCCGTCACGAGGGCGTAGGCGTCGACCTTGGTCTCGCTGTGTCCGACCACTTCGAAGCGTGGAAGGGTTCGATCAGGCATCAGTCTCTCCCGCCTGCAGCCGGGCGGTCGCCAGGATGGCATCCACCTGCTTGACGTATCCGGTGCACCGGCAGAGGTTCCCGCCCAGCGCTTCTTTGACCTCATCCTCGGTGGGGTCAGGATTGTGGGACAACAGATCGATTCCGGACACGAGGATGCCCGGGGTGCAGAATCCGCACTGCACCGCTCCTGCATCGACCATCGCCTGTTGCATCGGATGGAGGTGCCCGTCGTGTTCGAGGCCCTCAACGGTGTCGACGTCCTTGCCGTCGGCGGCGACGGCCAACACCATGCACGAGTTCACGGCGCTCCCGTCCAGAAGCACGGCGCAGGCTCCACAGTCGCCGGTGTCGCATCCGAGCTTGACGCTCTTCATCCCCTCCCGGCGCAGTACTTCGAGGAGGGTCTCTCCGAGTTCGGTCTCGACCGAGCGTTGAATCCCGTTGATCGTGAGAGCGATCGTCGGTTTCATGATGTCACCCCCTCGAGCCGGCGTTTCGCATCCTCGAGGCAACGGGTGACCCCCACCGAGACGAGCCGTGTTCGATATGCGGCCGTGGCGCGCAGGTCGTCACCGGTCGGCACTTCGTCGGCAGCGGCTCGAGCGGCGGTGGCGATGGCGGCCGCAGAGAGATCTGTGCCCACGAGAGCGGCCTCAGCAGACGGTACCGCCGCAGCAAGGCGCGGGGTCGCACCGACGAAGACCCTGGCCCGGATGCACCCGCTCTCCTCGGTCTGGATCAGCGCAGCGCAGTTGAGGGTGGCAATGTCGACGGCCGACCGGGTGAACTTCCAGAACGCGGCAGCAGTTCCGACGGGTTGAGAAGGAAGAACTATCTCGGTGAGGATCGCACCCGTCAGGTGCGCGGCCTCGGCGTAGAGATCGTCGATCGGTCCCGACCGTACATCACCGTCGAAGAGCGTGACCGACGCCCCCAGTGCTCGAAACAGCGGGATAACGTCCGACCACGGCTGTTTGCGTACAAGGTTTCCACCGACGGTCGCCACGTTGCGCAGCAACGGCGAACCCACCCGTCGCAACATCTCAACGACGACTCCGTCGAGGTATCCAGTGGCGGCCGGGTGCTCGAGGAGTTCGGTGAACGTCGTCATCGCCCCGATCGCGACGGCCCCATCCCGTTCTTCGACGTAGGCGAGGTTCAGACCTCCGAGGTCAACGAGTCCGGTGATCTCGTCCGATCCGGAGAGGACCAGATCAGTGCCGGCCGCCATAAGCCGCGTACCGCGACCACCTTCACTCAGGAGTTCGACCGCGGATTCGAGATCGATCGGTCGGGCATACGATCGGAGATGCGTCAACTGCACAGCGCCTCCTCGCGTCGGGTGCGGGTGACTACTATCACCCATCCTATCCACCGCAATCCGTCGCGTATCCGCGGGTCGGATCCTCGGATCCGAACGCGACTCGCCGGCATGCCAACCCGATCGACGTTGCGCAGAAACGGGTCGACAGGAGCCGTACCAACGACGAACAAGGCGCAATCGCTTCAGTGACCGACCGAGCGGTCTCCCAGATAATCGTCGGGGTCTGCCCGCCCTTTGGCATAGTCATCGTGCCAGCTCTTCGGAACAGGCATCTCCTCATACATCTGTGCTCTCTCCGCCTCGAGGAACTGCCTCGGCACGCCCATGAAATCTGCGGCGCAGTACACCTTTCGGCCCACGGTGTCGGCCAGTTTGTCCAACCAGACGGCACCCTCCAAGCTGCGCATCAGGTGGTGTTCGAGAATCACGACATCGATGTTCTGTGTAAGGCGTACGGCGTTGTTCCAGGCACGTTCGATTTCGGCGTCGCTGAGTCGATCAAGATAGAGAGGCGGTCCGGCGGCGAGCACGATGTCCGGCTGCCATCTGATCACCTTGTCTACGGTTGCGTCATCCAGCAACTGGATATCGGAGGCATGCACGAACACGCCGTCGCTCATCTCGATCCGGGTCATCATCAGGGTTCCCCTGTTGTCCCGAGCACCATGAGGCACAGCCCGGGAGAAGGACAGGGGTCCTTCTGATCGGCCTTCCGCTACCAGCATGTTCTCCCCCGACAACTCCGCCAGGTCACCGAAGCGTTTGCTCATGACCGCGGAGAGATCGTCATCGGACTTGCTCCAGCACTGCAACTCGCCGAAGCGCGACGGCAACGCCTCGATCGACAACTGGTAGGGATTCGCGTCCGCCAGCGGTACGTGATCACCGTGGAAATGGCTGAACACCACATCAGAGGAGTCTTCCAGCACCGCCAGAATCCTCTCACGAACTGTGCGACCCACGGCAACTTGCATCGGATGGGGCAGCAAGCCATGCCGCCGATAGCCCAGGGCCACGCCCGGATCGATGACGATGCGTCGATCCGGCAGCGAGATGAGACAGCAGAGACTGCGTACACCCAGGGATTCAGCGCCGATGATCTCGAGTTCCATGCTGTGCTTCCGGAATTCACGCAGACCGTCGG
>JAOZMA010000131.1:0-3991 GCA_029934555.1 Acidimicrobiia bacterium
ACGACCGGAAGGGATCCCGAATCTGAGGCGACAGGCGACAGGCAAACAGCGGACAGCGGACAGCGGACAGCCAGAAGAAGACGCTTCACCGAATACTGACCACTACGGACTACGGACTACGGACCACTGCCGACTATCGGAATCCGGGTTCTGCCATCTGGCGATTGGAACGCCACTGCGGTGCGGACCACGAGCGGATACGCCTCATCGGCACGTCCGTCTCGCACCGCGATGGCGATCTGGCCGTATGAGTCAACGTGGATCAAACCGCTGCCCTCAGCGACGTCCCCATATGCTTCGACCCAGGCCACCGGGCGATCCAGGCCGGAGATGCTCATCGAGATCTCGTCGCCGAACTCAAGTCCGAGGGCTTCCAGATCAGCGGATGAGATGTTCGTCTGGGCGTTCCCGAAGTGGTCGATCCACAGCACTTCGCCGAGTATGCCGCCGAAACCATCGGGTTCCGCGAGCGGGATCATCAACGGAGTAACAGATCCCGGATCGGCTGCCGGTCCGAGATCACCGATCTCGGCCTCCCCGGAGGCAAGAACGGCTGCTGCCGGTCCGAAGACGTCTCGTCCATGGAACGTCTCACCCTCTGACGGGAGACGAAATTTCGGGTCCTCGATCGACACGATCGTGTCGGCGCCACCCACCATGGCGACCGCTGGTGCAAGAAGACCGTTGTCCGGCCCAACGAAGAAGCCCCACGGTGTGCGTGCAGCTATGGCGCGCCGTTCGGTGCCGACGCCCGGGTCAACGACGGCGAGGGCCACTCCCTCCGGGAGGTACTGGATGGATCTCATCAGGGCGAGCGCTCCCGATTGGACGTCGCCTCTCGGGAAGTCGTGTCCCACATCGATGACGCGAACACCCGGAGCGATCCGGGCGATCACCCCATGGACAACGCCGACGAATTCATCGACACGCCCGAAGTCGGAGAGAAAAGAGATGGGAAGCATGAGATCGTAGTCGGTAGTCGGTAGTCGGTAGTCGGTAGTCGGTAGTCGGTAGTCGGTAGTCGGTAGTCGAAAGGCTAGCGATGCAGGACCAGTGACACTGATCTACTGATCTACTGATCTACTGGGTTCCGGCCACCATCCTGCTCGGGACAGCGCAGACGGCAACTGCTTGCCAAGTTGATTCTCAAGCCAATGCGTGGTCTCGATGATCTGTCCGTGATCGAGCCCGGTCTCGATCCCCATGCGCTCGAACACATAGATGAGATCTTCGGTGGCGACGTTGCCGGTGGCGTTCGGTGCAAATGGGCAGCCTCCTGCACCTCCGACTGAGGCATCAAGAACTGTAACGCCGGCCGCATACGCCGCCACAGCGTTGGCGACAGCTGTGTTCCTGGTGTCGTGGAAGTGCCCGCGCAAAGGGACGTCGACGGCTGCCCTCACGGCACCGATCACGGCGGTCACCTGTGAGGGCACGGCGACACCGATCGTATCGCCCAGAGCGATCTCATCGGCGCCTGCGCTCGCCGCTCGGGTTGCGAGATCGACAACCGCGTCGACCGGGACGAGGCCGTCGTATGGACAGCCGAAGGCAACCGAGATCGTGACGGTGGTCCTGCGACCCTCCACCTGGCCGAGCATTGTCTCGATCTCCGTCATGGTGGTCTCCGGTGAAGTCCCGGCGTTCGCCTCGTTGAATCCAACGGAGGCACCGACCACGAAGTTGATCTCGTCGACGCTGGTCGCCAGGGCTCGATCGAGGCCTCGCTGATTCAAGACGAGACCAATGTATGAAACGTCGTTGGGGCTCGGTCCGATCTGATCGACGACAGCCTCGGCATCGGCCATCTGGGGGACACGACCCGGATGCACGAACGAAGCAACCTCGATACGACGAGACCCTGCCGCAATGAGACGCTCGATGAGCTCGGTCTTGCTCGCGGTAGGGAGCACGACCGCTTCGTTCTGGAGCCCGTCTCTGGCACCGACCTCGACGAGATCGACACGGAGCGCGTCACCGGTCTTTGCGTCCAGGTCCTGAGTGCCGTTCATTGGTACTACTCCACATGATGAGATGAGACGGGCCGATTATGGCCCAGATCCGTGGGTCATGTGGCAGCGAACGGCAGAACAGGTCGATAGACAACACACCGAACGGGGAGACTCCGGCCAACGGTCCTCGGCCTCATCCGCGACACGACTACCCTTCCCGCCGATGCCAACACTTCGCTTGTTCGCTCGATTCAGAGAGATCGCCGGAACCGACACCGTCGTCGTCGACGAGGGATCGGTTGGCGAGATCCTTGATCGCGCCGCCGCCGAGTACGGTCCCGCATTCGAGAACAGCCTCGCCAGCGCCGGTGTGTGGGTGAACGGCGACCCCGTCGACCGAGCCGCACCGGTAGCGGCCGACGACGAAATGGCGATCATCCCGCCCGTCTCCGGAGGGACATACGCGGCCCCGCAGACACAGCAGACCCTCGCCGTCGACCCTGCGGAGAGCATCCTCTCGGTCATCGTCCTTGCGGCGCTGCTCGTCTCGGCATGGGTTCCACTCGAATGGTTCGTCGTGATCTCGGTCGGCGCTGCGCTTGCCTGGCTGTGGGATCTCTCGGACAGCAGTTCGGCTCCGGAAGGGAACTTCAATCTCTACGCCACGCTCCTTGCCCCGCCCATCACTGCGGCCGCAACATATGCTTGGGGGTATCAAGGGTACGCGGGTGGTCTCGCAGCCTCGGTGCTGATCGTCATCTTCTGGCCCATCTTCCAGGCTCGTTGGAGGGGCGTCGAATCGATCGCCATGACTGCATCGGTAGCGGTAATCGCCGCCGCCGGGGCAGGTGCGCTCGTCATGCTGCGGATGATGTCCACCACCGTGGCCCTCTCGTTTGTGCTGATCGTGTCTGTGGCGATCATCGCTGCCCTGGTCACTGCGATCTACGGAGGCCAATCGATCGACCCGAATGTCGGAACGCTCGTCGGGGCCCTCGGGGCAGGGCTCCTGGTAGGCGTTGCCACGACCGAGATCGACATCGCGACCGGCCTCTTCGCTGCCGTCGCCGTCGCCGCCGGACTGATCGCAGGCCGGGTCTTCGGATCCATGGTCCGTTCCGGATCGATCGTCCATACGGTCCGATTGCCGGGTCAGCTCACACCGTTGGATGGCCTCTGGCTCGCCGCACCCCTCTACTGGCTCGCGTTGGTGCTCCTCGGATAGTCTCCGGACTGTCCGTTTCCTGGATCGCGCATTAGCCTGAATCGCCTATGGCTTCGCACCGCGTCTCTCGCGGCCTCCTGTTCCTCCTCATCGTCGCACTCCTTGCGATCGTTCCCATCGGCGCGTCCGCACAGACCGAGGGTGACGTCGACCGGGCCGAGGGCCAGGTCGATCAAGCCGAGAGCAATACCTCACAGGCGTATTCACGATGGCAGAAGGCGCAGGATGATCTCGAAGCAGCGATCCTCGAACTCGATATCGTCACGAGCCGGTTGGAGAACCTCGTCTACACGATCGGCTTGACCGAGAGCAGGATCGTGACCTACGAAGACGAGGTCGACACTCTCAAGGAGAACGCTCAGCAGCTCTTCCTCGAGGCGTACACATCGGGCGGCCGCGGGATGGTTTCGGCCGCCTTCGAGGCCGGCACGATCCAGGATCTCCTTACGTCGCGGCAGCTCATGAACAACGCTGCGACCCGTGATCTCGCCGATCTCGATCGATACCAGGCCGTATCGAGGGAGATGGATCGCCTCAAAGACGATCTCGTTGAACAGCAGGCAGAAGTCGAAGAAGTCGAGGCCGCAACGGCGACAGCGGCCGATCGGGCCAACACCCTGAGCGAACAGGCGAAGACCGTCTACAACCAGGCCAGCGAGGCCGAGCGACGTGCGATCGACAATCTCGCCAAGGAACGACGCGAGTTCCAGGCTGCAGAAGCGCTCCGGAAGCAGCGCGAAGCAGCGGCAGCCGCTGCAGCCTCCGCCAGGGCGAGCTCCTCATCGAACTCCAGCTCCTCCTCATCTTCATCCTC
>JAOZMA010000131.1:4091-6436 GCA_029934555.1 Acidimicrobiia bacterium
CTCCAGTTCCAGTTCCGGCTCCGGGAGCTCGGCCGGACTGTCCCCTGGTGCAACGCCGGGTTTCTACTGCCCGGTCCAGGGTGGCGCATCGTTCATCGACTCGTGGGGCTTCCCACGCTCCGGAGGTAGGCGCCACAAGGGTGTCGATATGTTCAACAGCCGCAACACGCCGCTCATCGCAGTCGTCGATGGGCGGATCAAGTTCTCGTCGAACAGCCTCGGCGGACGCTCAACGCATCTGTACGCCGCGGACGGCACCGTCTACTACTACACGCACCTCGAGGCGCATCCCAGCAACATCTCCTCCGGTCAGTATGTGACGGCCGGTACGGTCGTTGGTTTCCTCGGGAACAGCGGCAACGCTCGATACACGTCACCGCATCTGCACTTCGAGATTCGTCCTGGCGGAGTCGCGGTCAATCCCTATCCGACCGTGCGCCACTATTGTCCCTGACGCAGAGCACACACGGGGAGCCGCACGAGTGGAACCGCGCAGGAGACGCATCGATCAAGTGACTGAGCCGGCCTATGTGCAGGATCTCGGTTCGCTGTCGATGGATGAGCTCAGAGACCGGAGACGGGTTCTCGACGATCTCGACACAGAGTTCTCGTTCTACCGTCGGATGCTCCACGGTCGCATGGATCTTCTCGCGTTCGAGATGAAGCGCCGGACCGGAGAGGAGACTCGATCGTTGATCGAAGCACTCCCACAGATTCTCGCCGATGGAATCGACGGGCCGAGCCGCAACACGATCCCAAAAGACCTATCTCTCGACCTCCCAGAGCTCACCGGTGCCGGGAATCGCTCGATCGACCGGGTACTTGGAGACGGGTTCCTCGCCCATCTCCCGAGTCTCGAAGACAACGAACTCGAGGAGATTCAGGCGGCGCTCACCGATGCAGAGCAGCAGGTATCGGCCCAACGCAGATCCGTCTATGACGTCCACGACAGCATCAGCGAAGAGATCACCCGCCGGTATCGCGACGGGATCGTGGACACGACCGACCTCTTCGAAGAGCAGTAGCCGCTTTGCGGTTCCTCACCGTCCGCAGCGATCTTGCCGAGTCAAGTCACGACGTGGCTGTTGTCGCCGTCGATCCCTCCGGTACTGAGTTGTTCCGCTCTGGTGACCCCGATCGTCCCCTCTTCTATCGCTCCGCTGTGAAGCCGTTCCAGGCGACGGTGGCGCTCGAGGCCGGCCTGACTCTGCCGGTCGAGCACCTCGCGGTTGCCAGCGCCAGCCACGGCGGATGGCCCATCCACGTCGCAATCGTCCGATCGATTCTGAGTGATGCGGGTCTCGATGAATCGGCGCTTCAGTGCCCTCCCTCCTGGCCCCTTTCAGCGGGAGCCAGGGATCTTCAGATGCGCCGGGGTGTTCGCTCCCCCAAACGGGTCTTCCACAACTGTTCGGGGAAACACGCTGCCATGCTGGGGGCATGCATGGTGCAGGGTTGGCCGATCGAGACCTATCTCGATCCGGACCATCCGCTCCAGCAACGCATCGTCGAACTCGTTGCCGACGCAACTGGGATTCGACCGGAGCCGGTGGGAGTCGACGGGTGTGGGGCTCCGACGCTGCGGGGATCGGTTCGCGGGTTGGCACGAGCATTCGCCAATCTGAGTTCGTCTGATCGCTGTCGGCCCGCCGCCACCGCGATCTCCCGATTCCCTTCCCTCGTCGCCGACAATTCCCGACCCGATGGCAAGCTGGCCCGATGGTGGGGCGGACCACTCAAGGTGGGCGCCGAAGGGCAGATCGGGATCGGACGTCACGGAATCGGCATCGCCGCGAAAGCCGACGCGGGAAGGCCAGAAGTTGCCGTTGCCGCGGTGATCGCCGCTGCCGGCGAACTCGGTCTGGTCTCCGACGTGATGCTCGATGCTCTCGCTGCTGAAGCGGCGCCGCCGCTGCTCGGTGGAGGCAGACCGGTCGGTGCCCTCATCCGGGAATGACAGTGCGCGAAACTTCCCGTAGAAGTACTTGCTGACACGGGGTTGTGCACAAGCACCTGTGGATAGCTGTGGATATGTGGAGAACTCGTCTCCGTCGACCCAGGTAACCCCAACAAGCCTGAGGTAAGGAGCTGCTGAGCGCGAGAAACGCCCTTGTACGGGCGATCGGAGGGGTTGAACCCGACTTGCAGTACCCGTATGGTCGACTATGGATGGCCCAAGGTGCCGGAGCAGTCAAACCTCGTTCGGGGAAGTGCGGGGATCACCTGCAAAGGTTCCTCGGGCCATCCGAATGTTCAGCGGACAGCGGACAGCGGACAGCCCGAAGGCGACAGGCGACAGGCGACAGGCGACAGGCGACAGGCGACAGGCGACAGGCGACAGGCGA
>JAOZMA010000132.1 GCA_029934555.1 Acidimicrobiia bacterium
ATCGTCACGCGGCCGGACGCGCACCGACAACGTCCCCGGAGCACCGCCCGTCAGTGATGCGGCATCGCAGTTAGTAGCCACCCAGGCTTCCAACGACTCGACGGTCGACGCCGACTTCTCGTACACCGCCTCATCATCACTCATGCCCATCCAATCCACAAACCGCTGAAATCCCTCCTCACCCTGGATTGCTTCCCGCCCGTATTCGTGGCCCAGGACCAGGAACCGAGACTTGAGTGTGGCGGCCGCCGCCCACCTGTCGGCAAGCTCAGAGGGAGCGAGAGCGCTGCCGGCGTGGATCGCGGCCTCCTCCCTCTCGAGTAACTGCTCGATGTCTTCGTGATGCCCCTGGAAGAGCCAGTGTCCGGGGTCGAGCAACACGGCTTCTCTCAGTTCGGGCCACCGGGAACAGAAGTCCCCGCACGCAGTCACCGACCACTCATCGATCGCCTCGATCGCGGTCTGGACTTCATCCATGGCCGACTCCATCCCGCCGGGACCGAACATCATCGTGACGTGTTCGGTGCGAATGGCGTGTCCGCCGTAGCCCACAGTGGACAGGAGGTCGCTGGCTTTGGTGTAGGTGTCGTACAGCCGATCCCATTCGGCCCGGATCTCCACCGGCACGGCCCGGTCGTACTGCGCCATGGCTTCGTCGACGACACCGGCACTCTGGGCGTGGTGGAAGCGCTGATCCTCCCCCTCGAGCACGTTGACGACCGTTCGGCGCGCTTCGGGCCACGCGCGACAGAAGAGAGCGGCATTCCCCGCCGTCTCCGTCTCAGTGCCCAAGTCGGGGTCGAGGATGGCGGCATCGGTGCATGCCGTCAGAGCAACGACCGCGACCGTGACGAGTAGCCACCACCGCATCCGGCGTCACTCCCCTTCCACGGGAGACGCTATGCGCGGAAGAGTTGTCTATCTAGAGACGAAGGACCCGGATAGGTCAGATCAACCGACGATGTAGGTGCCGGTGCCGGCGGCGATGAGCGTGCCTTCGTCGTTGTGGAACTCCATGCGGGTGACGGCTACCCGGGAACCGGTGCGGAGCACGACGGCCGAGGCGTCGAACCACTCGCCGACGCCGGGACGGAGATAATCAACACGCATGTCGATCGTTCCGATCTTCGAGAAGATGCGTGCCGCGTCTTCCTGCGTCTCCGGCAGGTCGCGACCAACCACACCCATCATCGCTGCGATACCCCCGACCACGTCGAGCGTCGCGGAGATGACACCGCCGTGGAGATAGCCGCGTGCAAAGTTACCGACGAGATCATCACGACGATCGACACGAATCAGAACAGTTCCGTCGTCGTTGATCCGGCACTCGCGAAGACCGAGAATCCGATTGAATGGAATGAGGTTCTCGGCCACTTCTACGAGGGCGGCCAGGGTGTCGAATTCGGGCATGACGTGAGTGTACGGTCGGTCCTTAGCACCCAAATCGAGATTTCGACTTGAAATCTGGCGGAAGTTGTGTCATATTGTCCCTTCGAACGAGCCGATCGTGCTCGGGAACCCCTCCGTTGTTGAGAGCGTTGTTCCCTCACGAAGCCCGACGCTCGGGAACCAAACGCTGTGGTCGAAGCGTCTAACGAGAGACGCTGGAGCCGATGGGGCCGAATCTCCAAGACCCTCAGCGCTGAGACGCGAATCAATAAGTGAAGGATTTCACAAACATGAAGACGGCAGAAAAGATCCGAATGGCCGGTCAACCGCTCGAAATGGGCGACAGCTTGACCCGCTACCTCCAAGAGATTTCATACCACGACTTGCTCACAGCAGACGAGGAAGTCGAACTTGCCCAGGCCATCGAAACCGGCCGCACTGCGGAAGAGCAGCTCTCTGCGGTCTCGGTGCGAGGCGCTGAGAAGGTCCGCCTCCAGCGTGCAGTGCGCAAGGGCCGTGAGGCTCGCGAGCGTTTCGCTCAGGCGAACCTCCGTCTCGTCGTCAGCCAGGCGAAGCGGTACCGCAGCCAGTACGGCATCGAGTTCATCGACCTCATCCAAGAGGGCAACCTCGGTCTCATCCGTGCGGTCGAGAAGTTCGACTGGCGCAGAGGCTTCAAGTTCTCGACCTACGCCACCTGGTGGATTCGTCAGTCCATGCAGCGTGCAGTGGCCGAGAAGTCCCGCACGGTTCGTCTCCCGAACTCGCTGCACGACACGCTCGTCACGCTCAACAGCACCCGCAACCGTCTCCTCTCCGAGCTCGGCAGGGAGCCGACGCCGGAAGAGCTGTCCTACGAATCGGGGCTCTCGATCGATGCGGTCGTCGAAGCGCAGCTCGTCAACGACTCCGTATCACTCGAGGCACCCGTCGGTGAGGATGGCGCGGTACTCGGAGACTTCGTCGCACACCACGATGAGGAAGATCCGGTTCGCGAGACCGAGAAGGCCAGCGCAATCGAGTCGCTCCGGGAAGCGATCAACCGTCTCCCCGAGCGTGAGGCCTACATCCTTTCGATGCGGGTTGGGTTCGAAGACGGTCTCCCCCGTACGCACGAAGAGATCGGTGGGAACCTGGGTCTCGGCCCAACACGGGTCCGATCGATCGAGAAGCTCGCCCTGTCGAAGCTCCGCCATCCGGCATTCGGTCTTCGAGAGGATGCGATGGACTTCTAGTCCTTCAGACTCCGTCTCAGCAAGGAAGCCGCTCCGAAACGGGGCGGCTTTCTTCGTTCGGGGAACATGCCGACATCACAACGGATTCCGTGCGCGAGAATACGACACGTACCTACATGAAGGAGCCCCCATGGCCGCGAAGCATCCCGGCGTCGTCTACGGGCGCCGAGTCGCGATCGTCGACGGTCTTCGCACACCGTTCGTCAAGTCGGGAACAGTGTTCAAGGATCTCACGACACTCGACCTGGCATCCGCTGTCGTCAAGGAGCTGCTCCAGCGATCCGGTGTCGCAGGCGGACAGGTCGATCAGGTCGTCTACGGGGCGGTCATCACCGACGTTGCAGGCCCGAACATCGCCAGAGAGGTCGTGCTCGCAGGCGACTTCCCCCAGACCGTCGATGCGTTCTCTGTGAGCCGGGCTTGCGCAACATCGACACAAGCAGTCGTCTCAGGAGCGCAATCCATCCTCCTCGGCGATGCGGACATCGTGGTGGCGGGCGGTGCCGATTCACTGTCGAAGCCACCCATCATGTACTCAGATCGCTTCGTCGACGTTCTCATGGACGCCAACGCGGCCCGAGACATCGGCAGCAAGGTGAGAGCATTCTCAGCGCTCCGACCGAAGGACCTCGCGCCACAGCCTCCTGCCATCGCCGAACGATCGACCGGCCTAACCATGGGTGGCTCAGGCGAGATCATGGCCAAAGAGAACGGCATCACCCGCGAGGCGCAGGACGAATTCGCTCTCCGCTCGCACCAGAAGGCGGTCGCCGCCTGGGAGAACGGGATCTTCGACGATGAGGTAATGCCTTTCCCGGTCGGACCATCGTTCAAGAAGACCGTCACACGTGACAACATCCCACGCGCGGATTCGACCATGGAGTCGCTCGCGAAGCTTCGTCCCGTATTCGATCGCAAGTACGGGACGATCACTGCAGGGAATTCATCCCCACTCACCGATGGGGCATCCGCCGTGATCCTCATGGAAGAGAAGACGGCAGCGAAACTCGGACTCGTCCCCAAGGCGTTCATTCGGTCATGGGCATTCACGGCGCTCGATCCGAACTGGCAGTTGCTCATGGGGCCGTCGTTCGCCACTCCGGAGGCTCTCGCCAAGGCCGGGTTGACACTTGATGACATCGACGTGATCGACATGCATGAAGCGTTCTCAGCTCAGATCCTTTCGAACACTCAGGCCTTCGCATCGGCCGAGTGGGCGAAGCGATGGCTGGGTCGGGATGAGGCCATCGGTGAGATCCCGGACGACAAGTTCAACCTCTACGGAGGATCGATCAGCATCGGGCACCCATTCGGTGCAACCGGAGCCCGGCAGATCATGACGATGGCCAACGAGCTGGCCAGGAGGGACGGGGGTACGGCCCTTGTCACCCAATGTGCAGCGGGCGGTCTCGGTGCTGCCGTCGTACTCGAGCGGTAGGGAGAGAGCCATGGAACTCACACACTTCACGTTTGATGTCGAAGACGGTGTCGCCATCGTCCTCCTCGACCGAGCAGGCGAGCCGATGAACACCATCGGTCCCGCGATCTTCGACGACTTCACCGCGGTGATCGATCGGATCGAGAACGACCCCACGATCAAGGCAGTCGTGATCGGATCCGCGAAGAAGGGGAACTTCCTTGCCGGCGCCGACATCCGGTTCTTCGAGACCCTCACCGACCCCGACGAGGGTGCGGCAGTGATCAGAGAGCTTCACGCTCTGTTCGTCCGGATCGAAGCGCTCCACGCTGTCCACGACAAGCCGGTCGTGATGGCTATCGACGGAGCCTGCCTCGGCGGCGGTCTCGAACTCGCCCTGACCGGCTCGATGCGCATCGCTACCGACGGGAAGAAGACACAGCTCGGACAACCCGAGGTCCAACTCGGCATCCTCCCTGCCGGTGGTGGCACTCAGCGGCTCCCGAAGATCATCGGCATCGCAGCAGCACTCGACATGATCCTCACCGGCCGGAGCATCCGGCCATACAAGGCCGCCAAGATCGGCCTCGTCGACGAAGTCGTCCCGAGCGAGATGCTCTACGACATCGCCGTGGAGAGGGCCACTGCGTCGATCGGGAACCTCGGGGAGTCAAGAGGAGCTGCCGTCAAGGGATTCCTCGCCCCATCCCATCTCCAATCTCTCGCCGTTGAGCAGAATCCGATGGGACGTCGGGTCCTGTTCAAGAAGGCCGAGGAGGCCATGCTCGCCAAGACGAAGGGTCTGTACCCGGCGCCGCAGCGGGCACTCGAAGCCGTGAAGATCGGCGTCGAGCAGGGCAATGCAGCCGGATACGAAGCAGAAGCCACGTTCTTCGGCGAGTTGGTCACCTCTCCGGAGTCCAGAGCCTTGCGGGGTGTATTCTTTGCCTCACAAATGATGAAGTACTCAACAGGCATCAGTGGATCTGCTGAACCGAAGAAGGTTTCGAAAGTCGGTGTCCTCGGCGGCGGGCTCATGGGTGCGGGGATAGCGACAGTGTCCGCTCTCAAAGCAGGAACGACCGTGAGAGTGAAAGAAGTCGACGACGCAAGTGCCGGACGCGCCCTCGCTCACATGTCGAAGGAGCTCTCGAAACAGGTCGATCGACGGAAGCTGACCGAGTTCGAGGCGGAACAGATTGCGAACCGGGTGACGGCAACGACTGAGTGGACCGGGTTCCAGAACGCCGATCTGATCATCGAGGCCGTCTTCGAGTCGCTCGACCTCAAGCGGTCCCTCCTTGCTGACGCTGAAGCGGCCACGAGCGATGGAACCGTGTTCGCTTCGAACACATCGTCCTTGCCGATCAGCGAGATCGCCGCCGACGCCGCACGTCCCGAAGCAGTCCTCGGAATGCACTATTTCTCTCCCGTGGAGAAGATGCCGCTGCTCGAGATCGTCGTCACCGATAAGACTGCGGACTGGGCAACGGTGACTGCCGTCGAGTTCGGGAAACGTCAGGGAAAGACGGTGATCGTCGTCAAGGACGGTCCCGGCTTCTACACGACCAGAATCCTCGTCCCCTATCTCAACGAGGCCTTCTTCCTGTTGTCAGACGGTGCCACGATCGAAGCGATCGACGGAGCGATGGAGAGGTGGGGTTTCCCGGTCGGCCCGCTCCTGTTGACCGACGAGGTAGGCATCGACGTCGCTGCGCACATCTCAAAGATCATGCTCGATGCGTTCGGCGAGCGGATGGCCGGACCCGAGATGGCACAAGGGCTTCTCGATGACGATCGCCAGGGTAGGAAGAACCGCCGCGGCTTCTACACCTACGACGACCAAGGCAAGCGTGGCGAAGTCGACGAAAGTGTCTACCAGGCGCTCGGACTTGGACCGCGCCGTGTCCTCGACGAGTCGGAGATCCACGGACGGATCGCCCTGGCGATGATCAACGAGGCGGCCCGCTGCCTCGAAGAAGAGATTCTCCAGTCGCCCCTCGACGGCGACATGGGTGCCGTGATGGGTCTCGGTTTTCCCCCGTTCCGGGGTGGGCCGTTCTGGTGGATCGACCAGGTCGGCGCCGACGGAATCGTCGCGAGACTCGATGCCCTCGCCGCCAGACATGGCGAACGCTTCGAACCGGCCGGAATCCTCCGCGAGTACGCCGAGTCAGAGAAGAAGTTCAGGTAGGTCCTCGCTCGTTACACGCGGATGACGTCGAGACCGGGGATCTGGACATAGATGGCACATGTGCGACCCCGCGAACAGAGGACTCTTGGGAATCTCCCTTGTCCGATCTGAGCAATCCACAGACGCGAGCCAGCATCGGAGGCGGCTGCCACCAGCCACTGCCTCGATAGGCTGCGTCGGTG
>JAOZMA010000133.1 GCA_029934555.1 Acidimicrobiia bacterium
TGTCTGCTGTCTGCTGTCTGCTGTCTGCTGTCTGCTGTCTGCTGTCTGCTGTCTGGTGTCTGGTGTCTGGTGTCTGTTGGCTGCTCAGCAACCCCTAACCTCAGAAGCTCACTCGAATTGGAACCATGGCAGGAGATGGAAGCTTGATCATCGTTATGCGTGGGGATGCGACGCGCGAGGACATCGACCATGTGCTCGCCAGACTCGTCGAGGTCGATGCGGAGGCCCACGTCTCCGAAGGGAGTACTCAGACGGTGATCGGCATCGTCGGTGACCGGACCAGGGTGCAGCAACTCCCGTGGGAGGCATTCCCCGGTGTCGAGCGTGCTGTTCCGGTGCTGAAGCCCTTCAAGTTCGTGAGCCGCGACTTCCAACCCGACGACTCGGTCGTCAACGTTGGAGCCGCCAAGATCGGTGGCGGTCACTTCGCTCCGATCGCCGGACCCTGCGCCGTCGAAACGAGAGAACAGCTCTTCGCATCGGCTGAAGCCGTGAAGAGCGCAGGCGCGACGATCTTGCGTGGCGACGCTTTCAAGCCGAGATCATCACCGTACGCTTTCCAGGGGCTGGGCGAGGCCGGTCTCATATTGCTCGCCGAGGCTCGCGAGGAGTTCGGCCTGCCGTTCGTCGTTGAAGTGCTCGACCCCCGTGACGTGGATCTCGTCTCCTCGTACGCCGACTTGATCCGTGTGGGAACCAGGAACATGGCGAACTTCTCTCTGCTCTCGGAGCTGGGGAAGCAGTCGAAGCCCGTCATGCTCAAGAGGGGATTCACGGCGACCATCGAAGAGTGGCTCAACGCCGCTGAGTACATCTACAAAGAAGGCAATCACGGCGTGGTTCTCTGCGAACGCGGCATCCGAACATTCGAAACCGCAACCCGGAACACACTCGACATTTCGGCGGTGCCGATCGTCAAGGGTTTGTCCCATCTTCCGATCATCATCGATCCGTCGCATTCAGGAGGGCATCGAGAACTGGTCGCTCCGCTCACTCGTGTGGCCGTTGCTGCGGGAGCCGACGGGTTCATGATCGACGTGCATCCCACCCCAGAAACAGCGCTCGTCGATGGCCCGCAGGCGATCCTGCCCGGCGAATTCGCCGAACTCATGGATGAGGTTCGTGCGCTCGCTGCGGCCATGCACGTCGAAATCTGATCATCGTGCCGCGCGCGCTCATCTCCGGGACGGGGCTCATCGGGACGTCGATCGCTCTGGGTCTCCAGGACCTCGGTTGGGAGACGCTCGGATGGGATCCGAACCCGGAAGCGCTTGATAGGGCCGCTCGCACCGGGGCCATCGAACCGGTCGACAGCCTGGAGTCCGTGTCGCTGGGGCCCGACGACCTTCTGGTTCTCGCCGCCCCACCATCGGCCGTTCGATCCACACTGCGTGAATTGGAGACGACGGCGCTCGTGATCGACGTCGCGTCGGTCAAGGCTCCGATCATCGAGGTTGCCCGGACGCAACGCTTCGTCGGCACACATCCCATGGCCGGCCGGGAGGTCACCGGTCCAGATGCCGCCCGACCGGGGCTCTTTCGCGGCGCCACGTGGGTGGTGGTACCCGACGAAGCTGACGAATCGGACGTCCTTGTCGTCGAATCGATCGTGGACGATCTTGGGGCGAGGCCGATTCGCATGGGCGCGGTCGAGCATGATGCGGCGGTGGCCCGGATCAGCCATCTCCCTCAGATCATCGCAGCTGTACTCCTGGACGGAGCGAACGAAGTCCCCGGGGCCATGGATCTGGCCGCGGGGAGTTTCAGGGACCTCACCAGGGTTGCCGCATCCGATCCGGCCATCTGGATGGACATCCTGACGGTCAATCGCCGGGAGGTGGTGGACGCGGTGGAGGCTCTTCGGGCCCGTCTGGCGGCGCTCACAGTTTCTGATGACGATCTGGACGCGACGCTGACGCAGGCTCGTCGTCTGCGGAGCTCCCTCGGCCCCGAACTGGCGGTCGTTCGGGTTGCCCTCGAGGATCGTCCGGGTGAGATGGCATCGGTCGGCCATGCACTCGCAGAGTGTGGAGCAGACCTTCGAGACCTCCAGCTTCGTCACGCCCCGTACGGAGGTGGCGGCATCCTGACGTTGTCGGTGAAAGCCGGCGAAGAGAGCGTGCTTCGCTCAGCACTCGCGGCAGAGGGACTCAGCGCGGTCGTTCCATCAGTCGAAGCAGACTGAGCGCTCCTACGGCGATGCCATGTTCGATCGCCGCCTCGTCGAGGTCGAACGTTGGCGAGTGCACATCGACGGGGTGATCGTTCTGTCCGACACCGAGCCTTATCAGGGCACCCGGCACGTCCTCGAGGAACCAGGAGAAGTCCTCCGAGCCCATCGACTGGGGCGCCGGACGTATGCCGTCGGCTCCAAGAACCGCGGCAGCAGCCCGTCTGATGACGTCGATCACGGCACCATCGTTGTCGACGGGCGGTGAACCCCGCCGATAGTCGAGTTCCACACCCGCGCCGTAGGCGGCTGCGATCTCCCTGAGGTACCGATCGATGAGGTCGGGGAGATCTCGCCACACCTCGACCGTCCGGACCCGGGAGGTGCCCGACATTTCGACGACAGAGGGAATGGCGTTGGCCGCGCCACCTCCGGCGATTCGACCGAACACGAAAGTCAGGTGTCGATCCGGCCCAAGCTCCGTAGCGACCCGAGTAGGGAGATCGGTCACCACACGCGCGGCGACGTTGACCAGATCGACCGTTCGGTCGGGTCGCGAGGTGTGACCCCCGGGACCGGTGAGTCGAATGTGGATCTTATCTGCAGCACTTGTGATCGGGCCGACCTTGAGGCCGACGGTCCCGGCAGGGATGGTGGGGTCGACGTGGTAAGCGAAGATGGCTTCGAGGCCACGGTGAGCGCCTTCTTCGACGAGGCGGGCTGCACCGGACGGGATGTCCTCTTCGGCCGGCTGGAAGAGGAATCGCGCCGTACCAGGCAGATCACCGAGGGCGGCAAGGGTTCCTGCGATTCCCACGCCGATCGCCGCGTGAGCGTCATGGCCGCACGCATGCATGAGACCATCTATCTGGGACCGATAGGGCGCACCGGTCTCTTCCTGGATGGGGAGGGCGTCGATGTCCGCCCGGAAGCCGACGATCGGGCTGCCGGATCCGACCTCGACCACCAAGCCGACTCCATCAGGACGGACCTCGGGTTCAAGACCGTAGGCCGTGAGCGCCTCAGCGATCCGATATGTGGTTCGGCGTTCGGTCCACGCGAGTTCTGGATGTCGGTGTAGATCGCGTCGCATGCGGATCGCATCTGGTGCAATGACACGCGCCTGGGCGGCAACACGTTGGGTGAAGTCGGGCATCGGATCCGGATTGTACGGCTTTGTGGCGCCCGCGCTCTCTACGCTACGGGGACAGGAGGATCCATGACGACAGAGCCGAGTTTCACCATCGGAATCGAAGAGGAGTACTTCCTCGTTGATCGCGAGACCCGCGATCTCGTACCGGATATGCCGGACGGTCTGCTCGCGGCGTGCGAGGAGATCACCGACGGAATGGTGAGCCCGGAGTTCATCCGTTCGCAGATCGAAGTCGGAACACCCGTCAGCTCGTCGGTCAAAGAAGCGGGGGCGCACCTCGCTCAACTCCGTCTGGATGTCTCGTCTGTCGTCGAGGAGTACGGCATGGCGATCATCTCGTCCTCAACGCACCCGTTCGCGGCGTGGGATGAGCAGCTTCATACGGACAAGGTCCAGTACAACATGCTGGCCGAGGCGCTTCAGGGAGTTGTCCGGCGGTTGTTGATCTGCGGGATGCACGTGCACGTCGGAATCGAGGACGAGGATGTGCGCATCGACCTGATGAACCAGGTGCTCTACTTCCTGCCGCACCTGCTCGCACTGTCGGGTTCGTCTCCGTTCTGGCACGGCGACGACACCGGACTGAAGTCGTATCGAACCGCCGTGTTCCGCACCTTGCCCCGCACCGGGATGCCGGACGAGTTCCTCGACTGGAGCCACTACCAGCGCCACGCCCAGATCCTCGTTGAGTCGGGTGTGATCGAGGACGAGACGAAGCTGTGGTGGGACATTCGTCCATCGGCCCGGTATCCGACGCTCGAGATGCGCTCAACCGACATCGCAACTCGCCTCGACGACGGGATCACCCTTGCTGCGCTCTACATCTCTCTGCTTTCGATGCTGTACCGGCTGCGAGAGAACAATCAGCGATGGCGGGTCTACTCGCGGATGTTGCTCAAAGAGAACATCTGGAGAGCTCAACGCTACGGGATCTCTGAGCCGCTGATCGACTTCGGAACCGGTCGACTCGTCCCCTTTCCGGAACTCATGGGCGAGATCCTCGAGTTGATCGCCGAAGACGCCGAACGACTCGACTGTGTTGAGGAGGTGGCGAACGTGCATGACATCCTGCGGCGCGGTACGAGCGCAGATCGTCAGCGATCGGTCTACGAGGCAGCGGTCGTGGCGGGGGCAGATCACCACGAAGCCCTGGTCACGGTCGTTGACTTCCTGATCGATGAGACCACCTCCGGCCTATGACCACGATCAGGATCGCAGGAGCCCAGAGAGACTTCACCGTCGGGGATCTCGCGGGGAACGAGTCCCTCATCCTCGAGGCGATGCGCTGGGCCGAAGGCGTCGACGCCGACGTACTGGTCCTACCTGAGTTGGCGATCGTCGGCTATCCGCCGGAGGATCTGGTGCTGCGCGAAGGATTCGTTGCAGAGAACCTCCGTGTGCTCGACCGTCTTGCTGCAGCGTCGGGTCGGTGTGCCGTTGTCGTCGGGTTCGTCGACCCACTCGATGAGGGCGTTCTGGACGACGACTCGGTCGAGCGGCGAGTTGCCAACGCTGCCGCGGTGCTGGCCGACGGCCACGTCGCCGGCGTGTATCACAAGGAGCTACTGCCCAACTACGGCGTCTTCGACGAGGCCCGGTACTTCGCAGAGAGCCGGGAGCCGGTGCGACTGTGGAGAATTGGAGATGTCATTGCCGGCGTGTCGATCTGCGAGGACATCTGGTCGCCCAGCGGTTCACCGGCACGCCAGGCGGCGGCGGGGGCGGGGGTGTTGTTCAACCTGAACGGTTCCCCCTTCCACATCGGGAAGGGAGAGGATCGGGCAGCGTTGCTTCGGGACGAGGCGATCCGCAGTAACGCCGCCCTTGTTTACGTCAACTGTGTTGGCGGTCAAGACGAGCTGGTATTCGACGGTGACTCGATGGTCTTCGACGCCGACGGGACGCTTGTGTATCGAGCGGCACAGTTCGCCGAGGAGATGTTCGTCGTCGATCTTCCTCTACCCGCAGAGCGTCCCACGACTGTGCCATCGGTGCCGATTTTCCAGAACAGCAGTGACCGAACACCTCTCCCCGCTTCGGTGTCTCCGCCGCGATTGACCGACGAAGCCGAGATCTACGAAGCGCTGGTCACCGGGCTACGGGGATACGTGCAGAAGAACGGCTTCGCCGGCGTCGTCATTGGATCGTCGGGGGGCATCGACTCGGCGCTCGCAGCGACGATCGCCGTCGATGCTCTGGGCTCCGATGCGGTCCACACGATCACGATGCCGACCCGCTACTCCTCTGAGGGTTCGGTCTCGGATTCGAGGGCACTCGCAGCCAATCTCGGCTGCCGATTCGACGTGATCCCGATCGAATCCACGTTCGAATCGTTCCTTGAGACACTCGAACCGCTCTTCCACGGCACGGAGTCAGGTGTGGCTGAGGAGAATCTGCAGGCCAGAATCCGAGGAACGATCCTGATGGGCGTGTCGAACAAGTTCGGGGGAATGGTCGTCGCGACCGGGAACAAATCGGAGATGGCGGTCGGGTACGCGACGCTGTACGGAGATATGGCCGGCGGATACGCTGTCCTGAAGGACGTCTACAAGATGCTTGTGTACCGACTCGCACGGTGGCGCAATCGGGAGCATGACGTGATCCCATGGGCGATCATCGAGAAGGCCCCGTCTGCGGAGCTTCGCCCGGACCAGTTCGATACGGATTCCCTGCCACCGTATGACATGCTGGATGCAGTACTCGAGCAGTACATCGAGCAGGATCGAACCGTTGACGAGATCGCAGCGGTTGGATTCGATCGAGATCTCGTGTGTCGGATCGCCCGGATGGTCGATCGCAACGAGTACAAGCGGCGCCAGGCACCGCCGGGCGTGAAGATCACGAGCAAGGGCTTCGGAAGAGATCGAAGGCTCCCGATCACGAACAGATATTTGAATCAGTAGGGAAACACACGAGACGCCAGTCCCCAGTCCCCAGACGCCAGAAGTGAGCTTTGAGCCATGAGTTCTGAGCAAGACTCTTTACCGACTACCGACTACCGACTACCGACTACCGACTACCGACTACCGACTACGGA
>JAOZMA010000134.1 GCA_029934555.1 Acidimicrobiia bacterium
TGAACTTGTTGCGATTCTCGCCCGGGAGTCTCGATCCTGTGCTTCAGTTGTCGGATGACGAACGAGCAGGAAATCAGAGCGCGACGCTTGTCGGGTTGGGCAGGTGTTGCCGGAGTGCTCATCGCGATGGGTGCCACGGAGTTCTTCGCCGGGGTATCAGACGCGATTCCGTCTGCGATCTCCGCGATCGGCACCTACGTCATCGATATCTCTCCGGCTTGGCTGAAGACGTTCGCCATCTCCGCCTTCGGTACGGCCGACAAGGCTGTTCTGGCGATAGGGATCTTCGTGGTGGTCGTCATCATCGGTTGGTTCCTCGGTAGGGCCTCGGTCGACACACCAAGGCCGATCATCATCGGATTCTCGATCGCCGGGCTCATCGGTGTGGCGGCCCAACTCAACCAACCGGGTGCCTCGGGCCCACTCGCCGCTCTCTCGACGGCGGTTTCGGTGGGTCTCGGGATCGCAGTCTGGTTCGGTATCAAGGCATGGGCGAGCGGCACGAACCGGGACATCACGGACAGCGACGTGCCCGACATATCGCGGCGAAGGCTCATCATGGGTGTCGCAGGAGCGGTAATCGTGACGGCAGTGGCCATCAACGTCGGTAGGGGAAGGATTCGCGGGCGGGCGGACGCGCAGCGCGACGCTCTCATCCTCCCTGAACCCGTCGAGATCCAACTAGATCCGACAGACGCCAATGATTTTGAACTGGCCGGTGTGGCTCCGATCGTGGTGGGCGGTGCCACGTTCTATCGGATCGATACGGCCCTGGTGGTCCCCACGATCGATCCTGAGGAGTGGACACTGACGATCAAGGGCATGGTCGACAACGAAGTCGTGCTCACCTATGACGACATCTCCTCGATGCCGTTGGTCGAGCGGTATGTCACGCTTGCCTGCGTGTCGAACAAGGTCGGCGACAATCTCGTTGGCAACGCCCTGTGGACGGGGGTCTTTCTCAGAGATCTGCTCGACATGGCAGGAGTCCAGGAGGGGGCAGAACAGGTCGTTGGCCGTTCGATCGATGACTTCACAGTCGGGTTTCCGATCGGCGCTGCGCTCGACGATCGGGATGCCCTTGTGGCGATCGGGATGAACCGCGAGGTTCTCCCGGCCAACCACGGGTTCCCCGCCCGTCTCGTCGTGCCCGGCTTGTACGGCTACGTGTCTGCGACGAAGTGGTTGACCGAGATCGAGTTGACCACATGGGATTCGTTCGACGGATACTGGATTCCGCGCGGTTGGTCCAAGGAAGCTCCGATCAAGACGCAGTCGCGGATCGATCGACCCCGGAACCAGACGAAGGTAGAGGCAGGTGCCTACACGTTGGGTGGTGTCGCATGGGCGCCGACCAAGGGGGTCGAGAGCGTCGAGGTTCAGGTCGACGGTGGCCCCTGGGTGCTCGCTGAGGTATCGGAGCCGCTCTCCGAGAACGCCTGGGTCCAGTGGAAGCTCGACAGCGAACTACCGGCCGGCAAGCACAGCATCTCGGTGCGAGCCACAGACGGGACAGGCTTCACGCAGACAGAAGTGAACGTGTCGCCGAGGCCGGATGGAGCGGAAGGCTGGCATACGGTTGAGGTAGTGGCTGAGTAGATCAGTAGATCAGCAACACAGGAGGCCGCCAGCTGCGAGCTGCGAGCTGCGAGCAAGAGTCTTGACCGACTACCGACTACCCACTACCGACTACGGATCACCCTCCACCGGATTACGCTCCGGTCATGTCAGTAATCGGACCGGTTCTTATCGATGGGCGCCCGGTTGACGCCGAAGACGCTGTCATCTCGATCTTCGACATCGGATTTCAGCGGGGATACGGATGTTTCGAAGCGATGCGCTCCTACGACGGTTCGATCTTCCGGCTCGAACCTCATCTCGATCGACTCGAATTGAGCGCCTCGAAGCTCCGGCTGCCGACCCCCGACCGCGAATCGATCTCCTCATGGTGTCGGTCGGCTGCTGAGACGGCGGGTGAGGGCGTTGTGAGGGTCTTCGTCTCGGGCGGGATCGACGCGAGGGTTCCCGGCACCGACTCTCGTGTTGTCGTGCTTGCTGATGCCGTCGGTCCCGGCTCGCTGCCCATGACCGTCCAATCGAGGACGGCACCGTGGCACACCGACGGTGACTGGTCCGAGCTCACAGGGGCGAAAGCCCTCTCGTACGGGTTCAACCTCGCCGCATCGGTGGCAGCTCAAGGAAATGGCTTCGGCGATGCGTTGCTGATCGGAGGCAGCGGCCACGTGCTCGAGGGTCCCACCTTCTCGATCGGGTGGATGAGCCAGGGCGTATTCCATACCCCGGGTCTCGAGATCGGAATCCTCGAGTCCATAACCCGTGCCGCCGTGATCGAAGTTGCGGGACGAATCGGAATCAGTGTGACAGAAGGGCTCTACGAGCTCGAAGACGTGATGAATGCCGATGAGGTCTTCGCAATGTCCACTGTCCGCGAAGTGCTCTCGATCGTGCAAGTCGACGATCGAGAATTCCCCGTTGGCCCGGGGACGGAGCGTCTCCAGCGTGGCTTCACGGCACTCGTTGACGAGGAGCTCCATCGATGAGCAGCATGCTTGCTGCAGCCGTCGATGACCTCTACGAAGACGTGGTGATGGATCCAGAGCGGTGGGGTGACGAGGCCTATGCCGAGTGGATGGCCAATCTCGCCGTTGACCCCACCTCGATCGATCGTCTGGCGGCACGATCTCTTCGCAGGGCCGTTCGGATCGCGGCGAAGCTCCAGCGGTTCTGGAGCTCCGAGGAAGCGGAGCGATACCGCGGTGAGGGGTCGTGGGAGGCAAGGGTTGACCTCGCCGTCGGTATCCCTGCATGGAGGCCCGCACTCGAACTCGCAGAGCAGGGACTCGATGCCTCCCCTTCGCCGGAGGGCTTCGATGACGTGCGTCGGCGCTTCCGGGCCGTGAACGGAACGATCTGGATGGAAGGCGTTGAGTACGACGACTGGATCGTGAACGGCGGCGACGATTCAATCGGATAGAATCGGCGACCATGAGGTCACGTTCTTATCTGTTCATTGCCACGGTCCTCGTCATCGCCTCCTGCACCTCGTCGAATGAACCTGCCGCCACGACCACGTCGACCACTTCGACGACTACTTCGACGACCACAACGATTTCGCCCACGACTACGACGACATCGACCACGACGACATCCGTTCCATCGATGCCATCGTTCCCCGAGTACCGGATCGCCGAGCGGATTATCTCCGTGGAGACCGGGGACACGGTGATCCTCCTGCTCGATCCCACCTCATACACGAGCCTGTCGGACCTGGACCTCTATGACGTGATCGCGGATGCGGTCGATCGTTTCCCTCCGATCTTTGAAGCGCACGTTGTGGACTCACCGGATGCAGTGTCGGCCGTTCTCGCTGAAGATCCCGATGAGGAGCAACGGAAGACGTTGGACGAGCACTACTTTGTCCGACTCGAGGATGGCTTCCGGATCGTGTATATCGGGCACTTCGACGGCACAGATGACGCGGTCCTCGGGTCCTGATTGCTCAGAGCAGGAGCGACGCGATCAGGAGGAATCCTCCGAAGCTCACGAGGTCTGTCGTCATCGTGAGGAAGATGTTCGATGCAAGAGCGGGGTCCTGCCCCATGCGTCGCAAGATGATCGGGATGCTCGACCCGACGAGACCGCCGACAAGGAACGAGATGATCACGGATACGAAGAGGATGATCCCCATTTCGAGCGGTTCGATCGACGACTGACTTCCGAAGAACCCAACAGTGAGGACACCCATCAGCCCCGCCAGGACCGCGATGACGAGTCCGTCGATCATCGTCACCGTCACCTCCCGTTTGATGGCTCTCCTCGCCCGTCCACGGGGGAGGTCGCCCATGGCGATCGATCGGATGATGACTGCCAGGCTCTGTGCTCCCGAGTTTCCTCCGAGAAGTGCGACGAGCGGCATGTACGCGGCGAGGACCGCAGCGGCGGCGAGCGTCGACTCGAATTGTGCGATCACGAAAGCGATGATGAGACCGACGACGAGATTGAATGTGATCCACGGCAGTCTCCGCCGTACCGAAAGAGTCACCGGAGTGAAGATCGTCTCTTCCACACCCGCACCGACCATGACGGCGATATCCTCGCCGGCCTCAGCCTGGATGGCTTCGAGGGCCTCGGAGATCTTCACCATTCCGATGAGGAGTCCATCGTCATCGACGACCGGGATGGCGAAGAGGTTGTACCGCTGGATCAGTTCGGCAACGACTTCACGGTCGGTCGTCGGCGTAACCGAGACCGGGTCGGCGAACATCACTTCGTCGAGTGACCGGCCCGGGCGAGCGAAGACGAGTTCGCGAAACGAGATGACGCCCCGGAGATATCCATCTTCATCGGTGACGTAGACGTATGAGATGTTCGAACCGAGTTCATCGTGGAGCCGTCTGAGGGCCTCGATGGCTTCACCGGAACTCACTCCGAGGGGGAGAGCAGCGTAATCGGTGGTCATCATGCCGCCGGCCGTGTCGGCGGCATGGACCAGGAGGCCGTGAATCTCAGCAGCAGATTCCGGGTCGAGGGCGGCAAGAACGGCCGTTCTCTCGTCCGGTTCGAGTACCCCGATCACGTCGGCTGCCTGGTCAGCATCCATCATCGCGATCAAGGCAGCGGCGGTCGCCGGCCGGATCGTCTCGAGCACGTCGGCGGCCGCTTCGGGTCGCATCTCGTCGAGGACCTCACCTGCATCGTCGAGATCGAGATCCCTCAGAAGGTCGGCGGCACCCTCTTCTTCAAGAGCTTCGAGGATGTCGGCAGCATTCTCAGGCGTGTGCTCGGCGAGCTCCTCCCACTCGTCGTGATGCGCGTCGAGATAGGCCTCAGCCTCGTCGGGGCGGCGACGAGCAAGGTCACGGAGCGTCTCGGTGACGGCGCGCGGACGGGGAAATCTCAACCGCATGACGTGGGCAGCCTATCGCTTGTTTCGTAAGGGTGGAGTGACCCAGAATAGGGCAGACCCCCACGGGGGGAGAGGGGGTCTGCTCAGCCGATCCTGTGAATCGGCATCGGGACAAGCGTAACAGACAATCTGAGTCGACGACGTGTCGGTTCTGTCAACCGACTGATATCAACTTGCGGTCGGTGCGAACATCGATCCGTCCGATGACGGCAGCGAGATCACCACCGGCGATGATCGCAGCAACCACATCACCGAGGGCCGTCTCCGGCACGGACAGAAGGAGACCACCACTCGTTTGGGCATCAACGAGGATGGTCTGGAGGGCAGTCGGCGTGTCTCCGAAGTCCACGACACCCTTCACAGCCTGGTAGTTCCGCTTTGTTCCACCCGGCACATGGCCTTCGGCAGCGATTTCAACGGCGCCGGGGAGAATCGGGATCTCGGCAACATCGATCGTGGCCGATACGTTGCTTGCCTGAAGCATCTCACCGAGATGGCCGAGGAGTCCGAATCCCGTTACGTCGGTTCCGGCCTCGATCCCGGCGGAGACCGCTGTAGCGGAGGCTGCGGCGTTCAGTCGAATCATGGAAGAGATGGCAGCGCGACTCGATGATGGGGGCGCGGCGCCCTCCTTGATCGCGGTGGCGATCACCCCGGTGCCAAGAGCTTTGGTGAGCACGAGTCGGTCACCGGGTCGTGCAGCGCTGTTCGTGATGATCCGGTCCGGGTGCACCGTCCCGGTGATGGCGAATCCGAACTTGGGATCGCGGTCGTCGATCGAGTGACCCCCCACGAGCGTGCACTTCGCCCTGGTGAGCACCTCCACGGCACCGTCGATGACATCAGCAGCGGTGCTCCACGGCAGAACGTCTCGGGGCCACGAGATGAGTTGCATTGCAGTGAGTGGTGTCCCACCCATCGCATAGACATCGGAGAGGGCGTTCGCTGCGACGATGCGACCCCAATCACCCGGATCGTCGACGATGGGTGTGAAGAAGTCGACCGTCTGGACGAGCGCCAGGTCATCCGAGATCCGGTAGACCCCGGCGTCATCCGACCCGTCGATCCCGATGAGCAGATCCGGGTGCTTCGTGATCTCCGCTCCGTGCAAACGGCGCAGAACCTGCGCCAACTCGTCAGATCCGAGTTTGCACGCTCAGCCGGAGCCGAAGGCGTATGAGGTGAGGCGGATGAAGGACATGGATCCTGAGGGTAGTAGCGAGTCTCCAGACGCCGGTCTCCAGGTATGAGCTGTGATCAAGACGAGGAAATCTTCACGGACCACGGACCACGGACTACGGACTACGGACTACGGACCCACTACGGACTACGGACTACGGACTACGGATTACGGATTACGGATTACGGATTACGGATTACGGACTACGGACTACGGA
>JAOZMA010000135.1 GCA_029934555.1 Acidimicrobiia bacterium
TCTCGCAGAACGGTGGACACCTCTCCCCGAACCTCGGTGTCGTCGAACTCACCATCGCTCTCCACGCCGTCTTCGACAGCCCCACCGATCGCATCATCTGGGACGTCGGGCATCAGTGCTATCCGCACAAACTGCTGACGGGCCGCTTCGACGATTTCCCGACGCTCCGGCAAGAGACCGGGATGTCGGGCTACCCGTCGCGATCGGAGAGCGTCCACGATCTCGTCGAGAACAGCCACGCTTCGACCTCGCTCAGCTACGCCACTGGACTCGCTCTCGCACGCGAGGAAGGAGACGACTCGTACATCGTTGCCGTCATCGGTGACGGGGCCCTCACGGGCGGAATGGCGTACGAAGCGCTCAATCACATCGCACAGCTCAGCCTGGAACGGCTGATCATCGTGATCAACGACAACGGCCGGTCTTACGCCCCGACCGTCGGTGGTCTTGCCGCACACCTCTCAGCCCTCAGGGTGAACCCGGCCTATGAGCGATCCAAGGAGATCCTCGGCGAGATGGCCCGCAGGATCCCGGTCGTCGGTGAGACGACCGATGAAGCCCTCCACCGGATGAAAGAGGCGATCAAGCAGGTTCTCCAGCCGGCGACCTTCCTCGACGTGCTCGGCATCAAGTACACGGGGCCGATCGATGGGCATGATCTTGAGGTGCTGGAGGCGACGCTCGAACGGGCCAAGCAGTTCAGAGAACCGGTCGTCGTTCACGTCGTCACCGAGAAGGGCAGAGGCTACGCCCCCGCCATCGGGGACGACAGCGAGAGAACTCACGGGGTCGGCGCGTTCGATCTCGACACCGGCGATCCCTGCTCGAACGGTCTCGGATTCACCGACGCCGCCGAGGAGATCATCGCCGACGCCGCCGAGCGGAATCCGGACGTGGTGGCAATCACGGCGGCCATGGGCTCGGCAACCGGGCTCGGCCGACTTGCCGAACTGCACTCCGATCGGGTCATCGACGTGGGGTTGGCTGAGCAGCACGCCGTGACACTCGCTTCCGGCCTCGCCATGGGCGGTCGCCGTCCGGTCGTGTGCATCTACTCCACGTTCCTCCAGCGAGCGTTCGACCAACTCGTGACGGACGTGGCGCTACACAACCTGCCGGTCGTGTTCATGATCGATCGCGCCGGCGTCACCGGGTCGGATGGACCATCCCATCACGGTGCGTTCGACCTCGCATACCTTCGCATGATCCCCGGTCTCGCGATCGCTGCACCGTCCACGGCCGATGAGCTCGCCGGCATGCTGGCAACCGCCCTCGACCAACCGGGCCCCGTTGCGATCCGTTATCCGAAGGCCGGGATCGATTCGATCCCTCAGCTACCGCCCACACCGATTCCCTTCGGGGAATGGGAAGAGCTTCGTTCCGGGTCAGACGTCCTTCTCCTCGCTGCGGGCCGCATGGTTCCGGTCGCCGTCGAAGCAGCAGCGCTGCTGGAGAAGGAGGGGATCTCGTGTGGTCTCGTTAACGCTCGATGGGTGAAGCCTCTCGATCCTCGTCTTGCCGAGTGGGCCGGACAGTACGAACGCATCGTCACTCTTGAGGACGGCGTCGCATCCGGCGGCTTCGGCTCGGCGGTACTCGATGCTCTGGCACCGTCGGGGTTAGCCGGGAAGGTCCGTGTTGTCGGTCTGCCGGACACGTTCCTCCCTCCGGGAGACGCGAAGACCATCCTCTCGGAGTTGGGTCTCGACGCCGAAGGCGTGGCAGCCCGGATCCTCGCCGACAGCTGACCGATCGACCCGCGGGCGCTGCCTCAGTCAGCCTCTTTGACACTCCTCATCGACCAGATCAGCGTCCGCATCGATAGCGGTTGCTTCAGGACGGTGACCACAGCTTCGGCAACATCCTCGGGTCTCATCATGTCGGCAAGCCCGGGCATGTCCGGCGTGCGACCGGCGCCCATTGCGAACTCGGTTGCAGTCCCACCTGGAGCGATCATGCTCACCCGAATACCAGAATCCCTCAGCTCCCGGTCGAGGCCACCCGCCAGGCCCACTTGAGCGAACTTCGTCGCCGCGTAGACAGCCTCGTCTCCGGCTCCCCGTAGCCCGGCTACCGAGCCGACGATGACGATGTCGCCACCGCCGGCGTCGACTAATCCTGGGACCGCAGCCCGGATCGGCCACACCGTTCCTGCGATGTTGGTGTCCATCATCTCCCGAAGCTGATCATCGCTGAGATCCATGATCCCGCCGTATGCGCCGATTCCTGCATTAGCTACGAGGGCATCGAATCGGCCGAAGCTGGCGTAAGCCTGCTCAACGAGACGAGCGGCGTCCGCCGGATCCCGCACGTCCATCTCGACGACCGCTACTTTCGATCCCAGTTCGGCAGCGAGGTCGTTGAGGCGATCGACGCGGCGTGCTCCGAGAACGACGGATGCGCCCTCAGATACCAGCGTCCGGGCCGTTGCAGCCCCGATCCCTGAACTCGCTCCCGTGATTGCGACGGTTAGATCGGTGAGGTCTCTCATATCGGTTATTGCCTTTCCTTCACTGGAATCAAGACGTGCGCCGGATCGCTCGATTGACGATGTTCTCCAACTGCTCTTGACGCCCCGAGACCGGGGCCGGGTCGATCTTGCCGGCAGCGACCAGAGTCTCGAGAGCGGGAAGATCCACGCTCCCGTCCATGATCTCGGTTCCGATGCCCGTCGACCAACCGGCGTAGCGAGCGGCTCGAGCAGCTTCGAGCGATCCGTCTTCGATCATGTCGGCCGCCACCAGCAGTGACAGGGCGAGCGTGTCGATTCCACCCACGTGTCCGTGGAAGAGATCGTCACGACTCATGCTCTGACGTCGCAGCTTGGTGTCGAAGTTGAAACCGCCGGTTCCCAGGCCACCGTGGCGCAGGATCTCGTACAGCGCAAGGCTCACCTCTTCGACCGAGTTGGGGAACTGATCGGTGTCCCACCCGTTCTGTGGGTCACCGCGGTTCGCGTCGATGCTCCCGAAGATCCCGTTGTCCACGGCGTAGGCCACCTCGTGGTGGAAGCTGTGTCCCGCCAGCGTCGCGTGGTTCCCCTCGATGTTGACGAACACCTCCCCCAGCAGGTCGTACCGCTCCAGGAAACCGTGAACCGTGGAGCAGTCGTAGTCGTACTGGTGCTTCGTCGGCTCCGCCGGTTTCGGCTCGATCATGAGCATGCCTTCGAAACCGATGCTGTGCTTGTAGTCGACGACCATGTGCAGGAACCGTGCGAGCTGCTCCGACTCCTGGCGCATCATCGTGTTGAGGAGCGTCTCGTAGCCTTCCCGTCCTCCCCACAGAACGTAGTTGGCGCCGCCGAGGCGTTGGGTTGCGTCGATGGCGTTCTTGATCTGAGCCGCCGCGTATGCGAACACCTCTGGATCCGGGTTCGTTGCCGCGCCCGCCGCGTAACGCGGGTGGCTAAAGAGGTTCGCCGTTCCCCACAACAGCTTCACGCCGGTCGTAGCCATGTGCCCCGCGGCGTAGTCGACCATCTCGTCGAGGTTGCGTTTGCTCTCGGCGAACGTCGCCCCCGGTGGTGCCATGTCTGCGTCGTGGAAGCAGAAGAACGGCGTTCCGAGCTTGGCGAAGAACTCGAACGCGACGTCTGTCTTCGTCTTCGCAGCCTCCATGGGATCCAGGCCGACGTCGGTCCACGGTCGGTCGAAGGTCCCTGCACCGAACACGTCGGATCCCGGCCATGCGAACGAATGCCAGTAGGCAACGGCGATCCGGAGCTGATCCTCCATCCGCTTGCCGAGCACGATGCGATCCGGGTCGTAGAAGCGATACGCCAGGTCCGTGTCTGTGTCGGGCCCCTCGTAGCGGATGGGGCTCACGTCTGCGAAGAACTCTGACATATCCGACTCCTTGTCTGGGCGATCACGGCGGCCGGCCGCTCTCTTCCACACTACAAGCCGGCGGACCGTCAGGTTCGGGAGAAGCCCGGAGTTGCGAGGATCGTGTCGATCACCCTCATGTTGGCGATCGCATCCGATATGGGAACGGGAACCGGCGTGTCATCGAGGATCGCTTGGGCGAACAGCGTGGCCTGGATGGTGTACTGATCCTCAGGGGGAAACACGATGGTCTCTGCCACCGGGTCGACGGGCGGGTTGCCCCCGGCGGTCACGAAGATCCTGGTCTCGAGATCGGGCGGGATGTTGAACGGGATCTCGATCTCGATTCGGCCCGAACTCCCGACGATGTGCACCCGCTGATAGTCCTCGGAACGCGTCGAGCATGTGAACGTTGCCTGGCCCCCTCCCGGGAACTCGAGCACGGCAGAACTCAGCGTGTCGATCCCCATCGTCGGATCCCGTCTGATCGCGGCCTCGATTCGCACAGGTTCTGCGTCGAACAGCATCCGCGAGGCGTTGATGTTGTAGCAGCCGATGTCCATGATCGCCCCGCCACCGTTTTCGGTGCGGTTGCGGATGTTCTCCGGATCGTCGTTGTAGTAGCTGAACCAACTCTGCACACCCTGAAGTTCGCCGATGGCGCCGGTGCGCACGAGACGAACGGCCTCTACCCACGTTGGATGGTGCCGGTACATGAACGCCTCGGCGAGTTTCACGCCGGCGTCCTCGCAGGCCCGGGCCATCCGCTCGGCCTCGTCTGCGTCGAGCGCAAGCGGCTTCTCACAGAGCACGTGCTTCCCCGCGACCGCGGCCTTCACGGTCCATTCGGCGTGCATGTCGTTCGGGAGCGGGATGTAGACGGCGTCGACATCGTCGGCTGCAAGTAGCTCCTCGTAGGTGCCGTATGCGGTTGGTATCCCCAACTCGGCCGCCGCATCGTCGGCCCGCATCTGGTCCCGAGATGCGATCGCGACGACCTCGCAGTTCTCCGCCGCCTGAATGGCAGGGGTCACCTTCTTCATGCCGATATCGGCCGTGCTCAGGATGCCCCAGCGAACCTTGTCCACGCTTCCCTCCTCGAGTTGATCTCCAGTCGAAGGCCGGTTCCTCAGGCGGTCCAGAGCCCGAGATCGGTAGCAAGGTTCTCTAGATCGGTCAGGTAGACCATCCGGCTGGTCTGAAGGGTCTGTTGGGCGTCTTGCAGCTTCTCGCGGGCCTGATCGAGTCCGATCATGTCCCCGGAGCCGCCCGCCGCCATGTCCTTCTTGACGCCCGCCTCGACGGTCAGGTAGTTGGCCTGGGCACTCGCCCGATCTACCAACGCCTCGTGGAGTTCACCGAGGGTTTCGTCTACGGCTCGAATGTGCCTGCTCTCGGCCCTTCTCTCCTTGCGACTTCCGCCCGGGTCCGTGATCTGGCCGAGTTGCGCCTTCACCGACGACACCTGCGCCGGGAGTTGGCCCCAACCGTCATCGATCGTCGTGCCGTTGTACTCGGCGTTACCGTGAGCGACGGCAAGATCGTCGTCCATGACCTTGTACAAGTCGAAGGCCTCTTGCAGTGGATTGTCGGATGGTGTCGTCGTCATCGCTCTCCCTCTCTTCTGTTCCTCAGACCATACGCCGATCGGATCAGCCTCGTCCCTGTGTCGGACCTCGACGCTCTCTGTTCTTCCCCTATGCCGACGCTGCGGCACCGTCGTCGGCCGATGGTGCTGGTGGCGCCGGTGGTGTGTCGTCGGTGGGTTTGTATGCGCTTGCGTAGACGACGTCGTAGGTCTTGCCCGTATTCGAGATGATCGACGTGATCAACGCGGCAACCGGCAGTGCCATGAAGGCGCCCATCGGCCCGGCGATTGCGCCACCTGCCAACGCCGCACCGAACGCGACACCGCCGTTGAGGGTCATCGTCTGGGCAGATAGCTTCGGCGACAACCAGTAGTTCTCGACCTGCTGGTAGATCAACACCCACACCAACAGGATCAGAGCTTGGGCAAACCCCAGGACCACGAGAGCCAACAAGATCGGTATCGCCGCGCCGATGTACGTCCCCACCGCAGGGATGAACTCCGCAACGAAGCCCTCGAAGACCGCCAACGGCAACGCATACGCCAGCGGCATCCCCACCAGCATCATCGCGACGAAGAACAAGCCACCGTTGATCACCATCAACAACATGCGTGAGTAGAAGTATCCGCCCGTTTGCTCGATCGCCGTATCCCACACCCACCCCGTCACCTTCTGCTTATGCGCAGGCATACGTGACATCAACGCACGCTGAATCCGAGGCGCATCAGCAGCGAAATAGAACGTGAACAACAACACCGTCATCATGTTGAACACGAACCCGATACCAGACGTCGCCACACCAGCCAGATTCTCAGCCCAATCCGCCAACCCAGTATCCGCCGCCGCACCCGCATCAGTCGCCGTCGACTGAGCAATCACATCCCGACCAACAAGATCCTG
>JAOZMA010000136.1 GCA_029934555.1 Acidimicrobiia bacterium
CGCTCAACTTCCCACTATTCCTACGAACAACGTCAGCAGCGCTAGGACCGCTGTGACGGCGATCATCGCCCAGACCGACCAGGTGAGACCTTTGATCGATTTCACCGTGTCGTTCAGAGAAACGATCAGGTCGTCGAGACGAGGATCGGTGTTGCCGGGAGTCGTCGCCTGGGTGGCAGGCGCCACGCGAGTTCGCTGACTGGCTGCCGCCGTCTTTGCTGGTGGCGGTGGGGGCGGGGATACAGCCGTGGGCGCCGTCGACTTGGGTGTCTGCTTCGTCGCTGTGGTAACCGGTGTGAGCACGATCTCGGCACCTTCTCCCGGGTGACCGAGCAGGATCGTCGTTGGACCCTTGATATCGAGGGACTGGATGCGGGCACCGTTGTGGAACGTTCCGTTGCGGCTCGAAGCGTCCTGCACGACCCAGTGGGATCCATCGTACTTGACCACGGCGTGTCGTCGCGAGATTCCGGGGCGCGCTACCTTGATCGTCGCTGCTGAATCCGCGCCGATCACCGCTGTCGTTCCGGCCGGAACGGTGACGTCTTCACCTGCACCGGTAACCCTCAGGTCCATGGACCCCCCCAATCGAGAAATCTTGTTGAGACCAGGAATCTAGCGGTCCTTGGTTCTACACCGAAAATGGGCTAGTCAGCGATCCGTCACAGGGGCAGAGATGCCCGGACGGATGTTCCCGATTCAGCGGTGGAATCGATGGAGATCTGTCCCCCTGCCCGTGTTGCCCGTTCCCGGAGATTCGTGAGGCCGAGTCCCCACGCCACCTCGGCCGGGTCGAAACCGACACCGTTGTCGGCGATACGAAGGGCGAGCCGATCGTCCCCACCGTGGATGTCGATCGTTACGCGGTCCGCATTGGAGTGCCTGAGCGAGTTGCTCAACGACTCTCGCACGAGTTGCGTCGCGTCGTCGATGACGTGCTGCGGGAGTGCGTCGAGCGATCCGGTGTATGCGACGTGCACCTCGGTGTCGTGCGGCCCGGCAAGCCGGGTCACGAGCTCTCGGAGTTCTGATCGCAGCGTCCGTTGCCCTCCCGCCGGCGCACCGAGGTCGAAGATGAAGCCCCGAAGCGACGTGATCGTCCGGTCCAGGCTCTCGACGTCCTGCTCCAGCGCACGTCTGATCTCGGGGTCGACGACTTTGAGCGCCTGGCCCTGGAGCGAGAGACCGACGGCGAAGAGATCCTGGATGATCGCGTCGTGTAGGTCGCGCGCTATCCGCTCCCGATCTTCGGCAACGGCGAGGCTCTGCAGCCTCTGCTGGAGCCTCACCGTTCTGATGGCGGTACCGGCGATCATCGCCAGCGCCTCGACGAGCGTCTCGTCCTCTTCGGTGAAGCCGCCTTCCTTATCTGTGAGGTAGAGGTTGCCGAAGAGATTCGGCCCTGCGCGAACCGGCACGCCGAGGAACGAACCCATCTGCGGATGATGCGAGGGCATGCCGATCGAAGCCGAGTGATCGGTGATGCGATCAAGCCGGACCGTCTCACCCTCGCGGGAGATGAGGCCGAGCAGGCCGCGGCCCTGAGGGGGAGCGCCGATGGTCTCTGCCGTCTCAGGATCGAGACCGGCGTGGACGAAGTCAACCAGCCCACCGTGCTGACCGACCACGCCAAGAGCGGCATGCGGTGCGCCGGTGAGATCCATTGCAATCTCGACCGTCGTTGCCAGAATCGCCTGGAGGTCGGTTTGTCCGGCTACGGCGGCTGCGCCCTCGACGAGGTCGCGGAGTCGGGCCGGTGTGAACTGTCGCAACACCACGGGTAGAGGCTACTCGGTCCCGGACCGGGCCATTCGGCCCTCCCCAGCGTCCCGGATTGCAGTAGGTTGCGGTCGTGCCACGTGCGAAGAAGACCACCGGAACGCTCCGGGTCGTCCTTGTCGACGACCATGAGGTCGTTCGTCGCGGACTTCGGTCACTCATCGATTCGTACGATGACCTCACGGTGGTCGGCGAGGCAGGGACGGCCAAAGAGGGCGTCCGACGCGTTGGGTATGACGCCCCCGATGTCGTGGTCATGGACGTCCGGTTGCCGGATGGGTCCGGTGTTGAGGCCTGCAGGGAGATCGTCGATCGGTGGCCGTCAGTCGGGGTGCTCATCCTCACTTCGTTCGCCGATGAGGAAGCTCTGATGTCGGCGATAATGGCCGGTGCCGCCGGGTACATCCTGAAGAGGATCGATGCCGAAGCACTCATCGACAGCATCCGGAGAGTCGGTGCAGGGGAGACCCTCCTCGATCCGGCGATGGCCGAACCCCTTTTCGATCGACTGCGCGGGCACACTGTCGATGATCCGCTCATCCGCAGGCTCTCTCCGCAAGAGCGACGGATCCTCGATCTCATCGCCGACGGAAAGACCAACCGTCAGATCGCTGAGGAGATGTTCCTCGCAGAGAAGACGGTGAAGAACTACGTGTCGAATCTCCTCGCGAAGATGGAGATGTCGCGACGCAGCGAAGCGGCGGCGTACGCAGCCCGGGTTGCCGCAAGACACGAGCATCAGTATCCGCCGGAGGAGTGGACCCAGTAACCTCGCGTGTGGTCCCGATCATCGAGTAGAGAGCGTGGCATGAGAGTCGTTGACGTCATGACAACAGAGGTTCAAGAGGCGCATCCGGATTGGTCGTTGAAACAGGCCGCCCGGGTGATGATCGAGCATGGAGTGTCGGGCTTGCCCGTTGTCGGCGACGACGGCACCGTGGTCGGAATCATCACCGAAGCCGATTTCATCGAGGCAGAAGCCGATCGAGTGATGGGACGGCGACGTCTCTTCGACACCGTCTTCGGGGAGAAGAAAACCAGGGTGCCGTCGACCGTGGGTGCCGTCATGAGCAAGAGGCTGCTGGTGGTCGACCGAAACATGATGCTCTCGGAAGCGGCTCGCATCATGACCAAGCGGAATGTGAAGCGACTCCCGGTGGTCGACCCGGAAGGGTGCCTCGAGGGAATCGTCAGCAGAGGAGACATCCTTGTCGCCTTCGCGAGAGATGATGAGGTAATCGCTACAGCCGTCCAGCGAGGCGTCATCCGAAGGATCCTCATGCTCGACTCTTCCGACGTGTCTGTCAGGGTTCGGGACGGTGTGGTGACGCTAACCGGGGAGGTCCCCACTCGGACCGATGCCAGGCTGCTTGCCGAACTCGCCGGTCACATTGAGGGCGTTGTCCGGTGCGATAGCGAACTGAGCTGGTCGTTCGATGACGTCGCCGCCGGACCGGCGGTGTAGGACGAAGCCCCTCGAGGTCCACGGGAACATTCTGGACACTCGCAGCGTTTCCCCGTAACGAAACGCGAGCCGGAGCGACGACATGGTGCCCGTAGTCAACGAATTGTATTTCGACGCCCAGGAGCCCTGGTACGAGGAAGCTGCGTGTGCCTCATATCCGGCCGAGGTGTTCTTCCCTCCCATCGATAGTCCGTCGGCAGCAAGCGCGGCGAAAGCCATCTGCGAAGGATGCCCGGTCCGCGAGGAGTGCCTCTCGTTCGCTCTCGAGACGGCCCAGGTTGAGGGTGTTTGGGGTGCGATGGACGCCGGGGAGCGGCGCCGGATGCGACGTCGCAACCGAGACCGGGAGAGGCGCAGAGCTTCGTGACGAGCGTTCGCCGGGGTGATGGCCGAGGGCTACGCTTCCGGGGATGAAGACCAAGAAGTACGACAAACGTCTGGCCGACCTCGAAGTTGAGCTTGCGAAGCTGCAGGTATGGATCAAGGATCGGGGGTTGCGGGTCGTCGTCATCTTCGAAGGCAGGGACGCAGCGGGTAAGGGCGGGACGATCAAGACGATCACTCGTCGGCTGAACCCCAGAATCGTGAGAACGGTGGCAACTCCGGTCCCCAGCGATCGCGAGAAGTCGCAGTGGTATCTGCAGCGATACATCCCACATCTCCCGGCTGCCGGTGAGATGGTGCTCTTCGACCGCTCCTGGTACAACCGGTTGAATGTCGAGCGGGTCATGGGGTTCTGCACCGACAGCGAGTACGAGCACTTCCTCGCACTCTGTCCATCATTCGAGCGTGATATCACCGACGATGGGATCATCCTCATCAAGTACTGGCTCCACACGAGCGACGATGAGCAAGAGCGCCGATTCCAGGCACGGAACACCGACCCGAAGAAGCGCTGGAAGCTCAGTCCGATGGACCTGAACGCCCGCTCTCGATGGGTCGACTACTCGCGTGCCCGTGATGTGACGTTCGAGCACACGAGCACGGAGTGGGCCCCCTGGCATCTGGCAGATCTCGAGGACAAGAAGGCCGGTCGACTCAACGTCATCAGTCACCTCCTTGACCAGATCCCGTATGAGGATCTGACACGAGGGCCGCTCGACCTCCCCGAACGCCAGTCGGCCGGCGGCTATGTCGCACCCGACTGGAGTTCGCTGGAGATCCCGAGGGTCTTCGAGTAACAGGCTCGGCTCAAGCGACCGTTCTTCCAGAGGGTCGTTGCACAAACGACGGTCCGCCATACACTTGCGTTCTACCTACACCAACCGGGGGACGCCGTGCGCCGCATTCTGATCTCGATAGCGATCGCCGTGCCGATCGTGCTTGTCTTGATCGTTGCCGGCGTCTACGTCTACGACGAGGTCATGCATCCCGACCGGGTCGGGCGCAACGTTGCGGCGGCTGAGGTCGATCTTTCCGGGCTCTCAACTGAGGAAGCCGTTGCGGCTATTGCCGACTACGAGGTGCGACTCGTGGCCGCCCCGGCGCCGTTCATCGTCGACGGCGAAGAGGTCGTACTGGATCCCGTAACTGTTGGTCTGGCGGTCGACGAACAGGCCGTGGTCGACGATGCCTTGAACCAACGACGCACCGGCGGATTCTTCTCCGATGTCGGCGGGTGGTTCAACTCGTGGTGGTCGCCCGTCGTGGTTGTGATTCCGACCACCATCGACGAGGAGATGACCGAGGAAGTCCTCTTTGACTGGGATCGATCCATCGTGGATCAACCGGCCTACGAAGGGGCCGTGCTGGTAGAGGGCGTGGTTGCCGTGCCGGAGTACCCGCGACCGGGTGCCCTGCTCGATCGTCCACCAACGATCACTGCGATAGCGACGTCTCTTGCCACGTTCGAGCGACTTCCGGTGGCACTTCCGTTGACCGATCTCGATCCAACGATCACGAACGCGGACGTCGACCTTGCCGTTGCCCAGGCCAATGAGCTCATCGGAGAGCCGGTGCTGCTTTGGCGGGAGGGCTTTCCCGGGCGTTTGATGTTCAGCACTGCGGGCCTTACATCAGCGCTACGAACTGAGATCGTTGTGAACTCGCCGGCAGCATTCGTAGTCGAGTTGGATCAGGACGTGCTGCGCGATATCGCTGAACAGGGAGTGGATCGGTTCGCAAGCGAACCCATCGATGCCTCGTTCACGTTCGACAAGAACACGCAGGCCATCGTCATCGTTCCGTCCACCGATGGGGTCATCGTCGACCTCGATGCTGTTCCCGATGTGGTCGTCGGCGCGGCACTCGAAACCGGATCCGCCCGGTTGCCGACGATGCTCGGTCTCAGGCCGCAATTGACGACGGAGATGGCCGAGGCGATGGGTCCGTTCGGTGAAGTCTCGACGTTCACGACCTATCACCCGTGCTGTGCGAATCGGGTGACGAATATCCAGCTTCTCGCAGACGAGATCGACGGTTCGATCGTGATGCCCGACGAGACCTTCTCGGTGAACGACACCGCAGGGAAGCGCACGCTCGAGGAGGGGTACAAGCGTGCCGGAGCGATCATCAACGGCGAGATCTCGTGCTGCGATAGCCCGATCAACATCGGCGGTGGCACCAGCCAGTTCGCCACGACGTTCTACAACGCCATCTTCTTCGGGTGCTACGAGGATGTTGAGCACAGGCCCCACAGCATCCATTTCAGCCGGTATCCGTACATTCGTGAGGCGACGCTCGGGTTCCCTGCACCGGACGTGAAGTTCCGGAACGACTCCGCCGCTCCCGTGTTCATCGATACGTCGCATACCGGCGGATCCATCACCGTGACGTTTTACGGGAACAACGGTGGCCGCACGTGCACATCGGAGCGTTCCGGCAACACCGTGACACGCGTGATGACCCACCCCGACGGCTCGATCACGAGGCAGTCGTGGTCCTGGAACTACAAGCAACTGAAGCCCAAGGAACCAGCGACCACCACGACGAGAGCCCCGTCACCGACGACGACCCAGGCCCCCACAACGACTGTTGCGCCGACCACGACCGTCGCACCAGAGCCACCTCCGGACGAGGACCCGCCCCCGGAAGAGGGC
>JAOZMA010000137.1 GCA_029934555.1 Acidimicrobiia bacterium
TTGGCGATACTCCGAGTTCGCCGCATCGAGCTCAACGAGCATCTCTCCCGCGATCGCTTCGATCTGAGTCACAAGATCGCGCTGCAAGGCGAGAGCGTCATCGAGTTCCTGCACCTGAGCGCGGTACTCAGCTTCGACGGCCACCCACTCGTCGACGACACGCAGGTCGTGGCTGCTCGCCGCATTGATGTAGGTCCCGCGGACCGGTATGTCCGAGAAAGCGGCCGATCCGAGGACCGTCGAAACGGCACCATCCGATCCGGCCGTCATGTAGAGCTCACGAACGACTTCTTCTGCCGTCAATCGAAGAATGGCGAGGCGCTGCTCGGTCTCGGTGACCTTGCTGGCTAGCCCGTGGAGGCTCTCTCGGATCTGAATCTCTTCCGCAACTGCGGCCTCGTAGCGGATGTCCGTCGCCTCGAGTGATGCAGAGAGTTCGGCGTTCCGTTGCCGTGCTGCGTCGAGATCATCCGGCGTGACCGGTCCGTCTTCACCAGCGAATGCGGGCGCGGCCAATCCGAGCAACAGGAGAACAATGAGGGCGAGTCTTCGTTTCTTCATCTCACATTCAATTCGACCATCGTGGATGGCCCAGCTTCGCCCGCCGGGAACCATACCAATTCATCGACATACAGCTTGTTCAACTGAACGATCGCCTGGTGGGTGGCCGCCGGCCTGAGGTCGACAGGAACGAAGGCGTAGACGGCATCAACGACGTCGGCAACGGTCGACGCTCCATCTCTGATGGCGTCAACGATCTCTCGCTCTCTGGCGAGTCGGTGCTCGATGTAGCCATCGACTACCGCTCCCGCGTCGTCCATCGACGGCCCGTGACCGGGTTCGATCCGCCGAACGTCGAGGTCTCGGACCCGGTACAGCGACTGGAGGTAAGCGGTCGCGTCTTCCATGATCACTGTCGACCCACCCATGATGTGATCGCCGGTGAACAGTCGGTCTCCGAGAAGGAAACACAGGTGGTCCGCGGTGTGGCCCGGGGTGTGAACCGCCTCGATCGTCTCTCCGCCGACGCCCACATGGTCGCCGTCCGTCAGCCGGATGTCCGGCACAAACTCGGGACCGGGCCGGTTCCCGTAGACGGGGACACCGAGGCGATCGGCCAGCGGATTCGCAAGCGGTGCATGATCCGAATGGGTGTGTGTGACGATGACGGCGACCGGGGTGCGATCACCGATAGCAGTTGCGATAGCCAGCCGGTGACGCTCGATGATCGGACCGGGATCGATGATGGCCACTTCGTCTTGATCAACCACGAGGTACGTGTTCGTGCCGGGACCCGTGTAGATGCCAGGGTTCGGTGCCAGCACCGTCTCGACGATCACGATGGCCGAAACTCCGGAGGGACATCTCCCCCCGATGCGACGATCTGCATCATCTTCGTCATCATCTCAGGATCTCGCTCGCCGGCTGCGGCTTCGTCGAATCCTGGCTCGTCCGGCATCAGGATCTCGATGCTCTCATTCACGATCGAGAGGCGTGGCTGAATCGGATCGATCGATGGTTGGCCATCGACGTGACTTCGAAGCCCACTCGAGGAATCGAACGTACCGAGGAATTCGACGATCTTGCGCGTGGGGAAGGCGACGAGCCAGTCCCCGTCATCGGCACGGTCGAGTACATCAGCCGGCCGGAGCCAGAGAGCATCGACGAGTTCGTTCCCATCGACGAACGGATCAAGATCGGGCGGAACCACAGCGACGAAGAATCTCGTATCGAATCGTATCGGCAACGGTTCCGGTGTGATCCAGTTGGCGAAGTACCACAGCGAGTCACCGATGAAGCGTTCCCCTCGATCCGTGACGCTCGAGAAGACCTCCGATCCGAACGGCCGGTCTGTTGTGACCGAAACTCCGCCCTCCAGGAGCCAGAAGCCGGTCTCCTCAACGAGCTCTCGCAGAGCGGCGGCCCGCCAGCGTGCGAGGTCTGAATCACCGGACGCGACGCCTCGGTCCGCAGCGTCTGAGCCGTCGTCTTCGTCGACAGCACCACCGGGGAACACCCAGGCGCCACCCATGAAGCGGGCCGAGGGCGTGCGCTGGACCATGAGAACTTCGAGCCCGGACTCCTTGTCGCGGATCAGGCAGACCGTCGCCGCTTCGCGGAGGGAACCCATCAAGGAACGATGGTCCAGCGACTCGCTGCGCGCGCCACGTACCACCTCCTGATCGCCTCCCGGACAGAGGGGATCAAGAGCAGAAAGCCGGTTGCGTCGGTGAGCAGGCCGGGTGTGAGAAGAAACGCTCCTGCGAGGAGAATCATCGCTCCGTGGGCGAGAGATGCAGCCGGGAAGGCGCCCTGTTCGAACTCGAGTCGGACCGCCCGAACGGTGTCCCTCCCCTGTCGGGTCACGAGCCAGGATCCTACGAAAGCAGTCACCACGACCAACCCGATGGTCCACCAGATGCCCACCGCCTGGCTGAACGCGATCAGGAGGGCGATCTCCGCGATCGGGATCACCACGAAGGCACCGAAGAGTATCCAACGCATACGCATCGAATCGAGGATACCGGTGCCGGTAGTCTGCCGGTGTGAACCTTCGCGACCTGCCCTCGGTTGATGCACTCGCCGGCGACCTCTCGGTCGACGTCGACCTTCCACGCGCGGTGATCGTCTCGGTCGCTCGTGACGCCATCGACGATGCCCGTCGGGCCGTGCAGACCGGGTCTCCTGCTGATCCGACGTTGGTCGCTGCTCGTCGGCTCCGAGCGCTCTCATCTTCCAGGCTCCGCGCCGTCGTGAACGCCACCGGCGTTCTCCTTCACACGAACCTGGGTCGCGCTCCCATCGATGACACGAGCACGCCCTTCTTCAGCAATCTCGAGTTCGATCTCAGCAGCGGCCAACGCGGCAAGCGCTCCCACTATCTGCATGAGTTGATCGCAGCAACGGTCGGTGCCGAGGCAGCGCTCGTTGTGAACAACAACGCCGGTGCCCTCCTCCTCGCCCTGGCAGCGCTCGCCGGACGGGACGGCCGTGTGGTCGTATCCCGGGGTGAATTGATCGAGATCGGTGGTTCGTTCCGCCTTCCTGATCTGATGGCCGCATCCGGCGCTCATCTCGTAGAGGTCGGGACAACGAACCGGACAAGAGAGAGCGATTTCGCCGATACCCCGGGCACGGTCGAGGCTGTTCTCAAAGTTCATCCATCCAACTACCGGATCAAGGGGTTCACTGAAGAGGTTCCGTTCTCAAAGATGCCGGACATCGCACGCCAACTCGGCGCACCGTTCATCGCCGACGTCGGGAGCGGTCTCCTCGACGAGTCCACACCGTGGATCGACGGCGGTCCGCCGGAGTGGCTCGCCGACGAACCTGCCGTCCGGCAGGTCCTCGAGCAGGGCTCCGATGTTGTGTTGTTCTCAGGCGACAAGCTTCTGGGTGGCCCGCAGGCGGGAATAGCGGTCGGAAAGACAAGCTCGGTCGAGCGTATGGCGAGACACCCGATCGCCAGAGCCGTTCGGATCAACGCAGCGACGATCGCCTCACTGACGGCCACATTCGAGGCATACGCGTCCGGGAGGGCAGCCGAGATCCCGTTCTGGCAGATGGCAACGACCCCGGTCGAAGAGATCCGGCGTCGCACCGACGAGGTCCTTCGAGCTTCTGGTGCGAACGGCTCGATCGTTGACGGCGAGTCACTCCCCGGGGCCGGGTCGGTCCCGGGTCTCACGATCCCGACCCCCGTGCTCCGTATCGACGGCGATGACGAGAAGACCTGGAGATTGCTGGCCGATCATGAGCCTCCGGTCGTCGCTGCTCGGAGGGACGGTGCGACGATCGTCAATCTCCGATCCGTTACTCCGGATGAAGACTCGATCGTCGCCGCGGCTCTGGCTTCCATCTGATGCCGATCATCGGGACCGCCGGCCACGTCGATCACGGGAAGTCGACGTTGGTGCAGGCCCTCACGGGCAGGGATCCCGACCGGTGGGCTGAGGAGAAGGAACGCGGGCTAACGATCGACCTCGGCTTCGCCTGGACACGTCTCGGCGATGAGGTGGTGGGTTTCGTCGACGTTCCCGGACACGAACGGTTCATCAAGAACATGCTCGCCGGCGTTGGCGGGCTCGACGTAGCCCTCTTCGTGGTTGCGGCCGACGAGGGGTGGATGCCCCAGTCCGAGGAACACCTCGCGATTCTGGACCTGCTCGATGTCCGTCACGGAGTCATCGCCCTCACCCGCGTTGACCTCGCCGACTCCGAACTGATCGAACTCTCCACGATCGACATCGCGGAGCACGTCGAAGGCACGGTTGCCGAGTCGTGGCCCGTCATCGAGGTCTCGGCCGTAGCCGGAACCGGCGTCGAGGCACTCATCGAGTCTCTGGTCGGGGCGCTCTCCGACATCGGACCTCCCAGGGACCTCGGGCGGCCGCGGATGTGGATCGATCGAGCCTTCGCTATCTCCGGGGCGGGCGTCGTCGTCACCGGTACTCTTGTCGACGGTTCTATCTCGGTTGGCAATCGTCTGCAGTGTTTCCCTGGTGGTCCGATCCGTCTTAGAGGCCTCCAATCACACGAGACCGATCGCGACACAATCGGCCCCGGGACTCGAACCGCCGCCAACCTCGTCGGGATCGATCGGAGCGACCTGGATCGGGGCACGCTCCTCGCCGGCCCTCACTCGATCGGAATGACCGACCGATTCCTTGCACTTCTCAGATTCCCGCCTCGATCAGAGGATGACCTCAGTGATCGCGGCGCCTATCACGTCCACCTGGGAACAACAACGGTTCCGGCTCGGATCAGGATCCTGAAGGACGACACAGCCGCAGCAGCGATCGTGACAACGTCGTCCCTCATCCCACTGACCATGGGGGATCGATTCATCCTGCGTGATACGGGTAGACGACGCATCGTCGCGGGCGGCATGGTTCTCGATCCGATCACGGTTCCCAAGCCGTCAGCGAGCAACATTGCATGTCTCACCTCAGCGGTGCTCGGGTCTCCATCCGAGCGAGCCGATGCCCTCATCGCCGTTCACGAATCGATCGATGTTGACGAACTCCATCGATCTTCGGGAGGAGGAGAGCCGTCGTCGGCAACCGCTATCGGGTCCACGTATCTCTCCCCCGCCGCCTTCGACCAACGGGGTCAGCAGTTGCTGGCTGCCGTTGACAGCTACCACCGCGAGTACCCACTCCGTCCGGGTCTGCCGAAGTCGGAGGCGTCGTCTCGTCTCGGCGGGAGCTCGGATCTCGTGACTGCGCTGGTCGACGCATCCTCGGACCTCTTCGAGGACGGACCGGTCGTTCGGCAACAGTCATTCGTCCCGGAACTCACAGCGTCCGAAACGGCGATATGGGATGCAACACGGTTGCTCCTTGCTACCGGGCTTGCCGTTCCACGGGCCTCAAGTCTCGAGATCTCCGACGAGGTGCTCCATGCCCTCGTGCGTCGGGGTGACCTCATTCGGATCGAAGATGATCTCGTGCTCCTCCCCGATCAGTTGCAGACGATCACGTCTGGGCTCTCCGCACTGCCGGATGGGTTCACGGTGGCGGCATTCAGGGATGAGTTCGATCTCGCTCGGCGGCAGGCGGTGCCCCTGCTCGAGTGGCTCGACGCGGAGGGTTGGACTCGTCGAGACGGAGACGGACGCTCAGTCAGACGCTCAAGCGGGCTTTCTGCTGCCGACGCTCGGTCTCGGTGAGACCGCCCCAGATTCCGTAGGGCTCCCGGATCGTCATGGCGTAGTCCAAGCACTCGCCCCCGACCGGGCAGAGCTGGCAGACCGATTTCGCCCTGATCTCCCTGCGTTCTCGCTCTTCTTTGCGCTCGGTGACGTTCGGGGGGAAGAAGAGATGGGAATGGCTGCCGCTGCAGGAAGCAACCGGTTGCCAGGAACGATCAAGCGCCGTCACGATGTTTGCCCTCCAGTGTGGTCAAGAGTCGAAGCCGAGATGAATGTAGATCCACGAGACCGCTCACGCCAGGGAAATTCTGGAAAGACGATCGATTTCTTCGCGTCTTTTTTCGCGTTCTCGGGAACGGACAGCAGACAGCGGACAGTAAACAGCGGACAGCAGCCGGCATCCTCGGCGCGCAGGTCTGGCTGTCGGCTTTGGCATGTCACGTGTCCCTCGTCCCCTCCCCCCGTCCTCCTGGCTGGTAGCTCGCAGCTCCTTCCTGTCCCCTGCTCCCTCGTCCCCTTTGCCTGGCTGTCCGCTGTCCGCTGTCCGCTTCCCCGTCCTCCTGGCTGGCAGCTGGTAGCTCGCAGCTCGCAGCTTCTTCCGTCCCTCACATACGGACTACGGACTAC
>JAOZMA010000138.1 GCA_029934555.1 Acidimicrobiia bacterium
GCTGTCCGCTGTCCGCTGTCCGCTGTCCGCTGTCCGCTGTCCGCTGTCCGCTAGACCTCGGGGAAGAGTCCGATCGGTGGCGTCATCACGATCTTCCTGGCATCGAGATCGATGGAAGGGACGATGGCGTCCACGAACGGGACCTCGATGACCCCGTCCGGGGTGCGGACCGCCAGACGGTCCTGAGCGGCTCCGAACTTGACGGAGTCGACCGTTCCGAGCGGCTCACCGGCCTCGTCGACGACCGTGCACCCGATCAGATCGTCCGGCCAGAACTCCTGAGAGTCGAGCTCGCGTCGATCATCTGATGCGATCGTGAACGAGGTACCACGCAACGCCTCTGCAGTCGTGCGATCGGAGACGCCCTCGAAGTGAACGAGGAGCCCATCTTTGTGAGGACCGATCTCCGAGACCGTGTAGGTGACCGGCGGGTTGCCATCGCTGGCGAACTCTGCGCCGGCGAACCATCGGCCATCCGGATCATCTGTGAGCGGGCGAACGACGACGGCACCGTTGATGCCGTGTGCTCGGCGAACGTACCCGACGAGAATCGGTTCCACGTCAGTCGAGGAAATCGACCTCGACGGACACGCCTTCTTCGTCCCCAGCGACCGATGCGACGGAGCGAATGGCCCGCGCTACTCGACCGCGGCGACCGATGACGCGTCCCATGTCGGACTTCGCGGTGCGCACCTCGGCGACGATCGCGTCGTCACCATCGGGCACGATCTCGACCTGGACGGAGTCAGCGTCATCGACGATCTGTGTGACGACGTAGGTCACGACGTTCTCAACAATATCGCCTTGCTTCATGCGCCGTCCTCTTCCGTGTTCTCGGCCAACTCAACAGCCGTCTTCTCCGCAGCCTCTTCGGCGATGTCATCGAACTGTTCACCGATGGCGTCATCGGCGGCCTTCTCAGACTCGCCCTGGATGTCATCCAGCATCACCGGGGCCGCTTCAGCTTTCGGCTTGGGAGCCTCGGCCGGCGTGTCCTCGACAATGTGGACGTCGCCTCTGGCGACTCTGAACTCTGTCCATGCACCGGAGATCTCGAGTAGCTTCTTTGCTCTCTCTGTCGGCTGTGCACCCTTCTGGAGCCAGTCGACAGCACGAGCGTTATCGATCTCGATGAGCGACGGATCCTGGCGGGCGTCGTACCGACCGATCTGCTCGATGTACTTCCCGTCGCGCGGTTTGCGTGAGTCCATCACCACGACGCGATACGAGGGTTGCTTCTTCTTACCCATCCGCGTGAGACGGATCTTCACCGGCATGTCTACCTCTTCTTCTTGCGGCTCATCCCCGGCATGGTAAGCCCAGGAATGGGGTTCTTACCTCCGGCGAATGCCTTCATCATCTTCTGTGACTCCGAGAACTGCTTGAGCAGCACGTTGACGTCCTGCGGCCGCGTTCCCGAACCCTTCGCGATGCGACGCTTGCGGCTCCCATTGATGATCTTGGGATCCCGACGCTCCGCGTTGGTCATCGACCGGATGATGGCCTCAACGCGAGCGAGTTGACGGTCGTCAATCTCGACGTCGCGCAGTGCCGATCCGGCGCCCGGGAGCATACCAACCAACTGTTGCAATGACCCCATCTTCTTGATCTGCTGGAACTGTTGGAGGAAGTCCTCGAGATTGAACGAAGCGTCCAGCATCTTCGCCGCTGCTTCCTCGGCTTCCTTCTCGTCGTAGATCGTCTCGGCCTTCTCGATGAGCGACAGCACGTCGCCCATGCCGAGGATGCGCGACGCCATCCGCTCCGGGTAGAAGACGTCGAGTTCGTCGATGCCTTCCCCCACTCCGACGAACTTGATCGGCTGACCGGTCACCTCGCGCGCCGAGATGGCGGCACCACCGCGGGCATCACCGTCGAGCTTGGTGAGGATGAGACCGGTGAGGTCGGTGTACTCAAGGAAACCGTTTGCGACGTTGACGGCTTCCTGGCCGGTCATGGCGTCGAGTACGAGGAGCACCTCATCTGGATTCGCGTTCTTGCGTACCGACGCGAGCTCCTTCATGAGGTCCTTGTCGACCTGGAGACGACCCGCGGTATCGATGATCACGACGTTCGCGCCTTCGGACCTTGCTTCCTTCAGGGCAGCCTTCACGAGCTTCGGCGCCTTGGACTTGCGGTCGACGTAGACGGGGACATCGATCTTCTTCCCCAATGACTCCAGCTGATCGATCGCCGCTGGACGCTGGAGGTCGGCCGCGACGAGCATCGGGCGTTTCCCTTTGCTCTTCACGTGTTTCGCCAGCTTCGCCGCGGTCGTCGTCTTGCCGGAACCCTGCAGGCCGACCATGAGGATGACAAGCGGCGGTGCAGCGGGTCGGACCAGCGGCACCTCTTCGGCACCGAGGGTGACGATCAGTTCTTCATGGACGATCTTGATGACCTGTTGACCGGGTGTGAGGCTCTTCGTCACCTCGGTGTCGACGGCACGTTCTTTCACCCGCGCCAGCATCGATTTCACGACCGACACGTTGACATCCGCCTCGAGAAGCGCGATCCGCACTTCGCGGAGAGCGTCGTTCACGTCGGATTCTGAGAGACGGCCCTTGCCCCGCAATCGCGAGAAGGCGTCGTTCAGCCGGTTGGAGAGAGAGTCGAACATGGCGCGGTGAGTCTACGGCTCGCAGCGAGACACGCGACGTGCGAGACTCAGCCCATGAATCTCACAGTGATCGACCACCCGCTTGCCCGGCACTACATGACCGTTCTTCGCGACGAGGAGACAAAACCCGAGGAGTTCCGAGCCGCTGCCCGCGGTCTCACCTACGGCCTGGTACATGAAGCAACGAAGCGTTTGCCACTCACCGAGATCGAAGTCCAGACTCCGATGGAGGCGACCGTCGGGCATCGCGTCGATGACGTGGTTGCGGTTGCCGTGTTGCGCGCAGGTCTCGGGATGCTCGATGCCGTCCTCGACATGATCCCAGGATGCAAGGTCGGCTTCGCCGGCGTCCAGCGAGACGAAGAGACGGCGCTCCCGCAGGAGTACTACTTCCGTCTCCCCGATCTATCCAACGCGTCGGTATTCATTCTCGAGCCGATGCTCGCAACGGGCGGTTCGCTCTCGTGGGCCGTCGACAAGGTCAAGTCATCCGGGGCCCGCGACATCACCGCCCTCTGCGTGGTCACTGCGCCCGACGGGATCCGGCGGATGTACGACGATCATCCCGATGTTCACGTCATCGCTGCCGCCTATGACCGCGAACTCAACGACCGCGCCTACATCGTGCCCGGCCTCGGGGACATGGGCGATCGGCTGTTCGGGACCTTTTGACCGATCCGTTCGACGCCCGGGAGATCAAGCAAGACCTCGTCCACTCGTACGATGCGGACGCCGTCGCCCGCGACGAGCGCGGCGAACCGGATTGGTGGGACGAACACCGAACGTTGTTCGCTGCGTCGATGCGGGATGAGGACAAGACCCGGCTGCTTGAGATCGGTGCGGGCTCAGGTCACAGTGCGGCGTTCTTCGTTGCACAGGGTTTCACCGTCGTCGCAACCGATCTCTCGCCTGGGAACGTCGCTCGCTGCAGGGCGAAGGGCCTCGATGCCCGGGTGGGCGACTTCTACGATCTCGACTTCGCTGACGGCTCGTTCGACGCTGTCTGGGCCATGAGTTGCCTCATGCACGTGCCGGATACTGACCTGCCGGACGTCCTGAGTGAGGTGGCCAGGGTGCTCGTGCCCGGCGGAATCGCGGTGTTCGGTCTCTGGGGTGGAAAAGGAACGTCGGGAACCTGGGAAGGCGACGACCACGTACCGCCACGGTTCTACGCCTTGAGGACGGACGATCAGGTACGGGCGGCTTTCGACGAGACCTTCGTCATCGAACAGTTCGAATCGATCGCCGACCCGTCTAGCGATCCATCGGAGACGCACTATCAGCTCTTGACCGTGAGGAACGGATGAAGGACTTCGGCGAGGAGGTGGCCAAGCTGCTCGAACGACTCGAACCCGGCGAGGTCGTGTCCTACGGCGACGTTGCTGAGGAGGCAGGTTTCCCCGGTGCCGCCCGTGCCGTCGGGAACCTCGTCCGGTCGACTCCGGGGCTTCCGTGGTGGCGGGTCGTCGCCAGGTCCGGGCGACTTGCACCCGGTCTGGAACAGCGACAGACCGAGCTCCTGAGGAGCGAGGGTGTCACAGTCGTCAACGGCCGCGTCAAATTGCGCGACAATGCACGTCCCGAATCGGAGGATTCATGAGCTACAGCATGACGGAGTTGATCCAGACCAAACGCGACGGTGGATATCTCGAACCGGCTGAACTCGAGTGGATCATCGCCCGCTACACCGCGGACGAGATCCCCGACTATCAGCTCTCCGCTCTCCTCATGGCCATCATGTTCCGCGGGATGTCGCAGACAGAGCTCGCAGCCTGGACGGACGCGATGCTCCACTCCGGAGACGTGCTCGACCTGTCGGCAACCGACATGCCGAAGATCGACAAACACTCCACAGGCGGTGTCGGAGACAAGATCAGCATCCCGCTCGCTCCCCTCGTCGTGGCGTGCGGTATCGCCATCCCGATGATGTCCGGGCGTGGCCTGGGCCACACCGGAGGAACGCTCGACAAGCTCGAAACGATCCCCGGCTTCCGTACCCGCCTCGACCCCGACGAGTTCGCCCGGCAACTCGATGACCTCGGACTCGTCCTCGCCGGTCAATCCGAGACACTCGTACCCGCAGACCGGCGGATCTACTCGCTCCGTGACGCGAGCGGCACGGTTCCGTCCATACCGCTGATCTCATCGTCGATCATGTCGAAGAAGCTCGCAGAGGACCTCGACGGCCTCGTCCTCGATGTCAAGATCGGTTCCGGTGCGTTTATGAAGGACGTTGCATCCGGAAGAGAGCTCGCCGAGACGATGGTCGGGATCGGGAAGTCGCACGACACGCCGGTCGTCGGCATCCTCACCGACATGGATCAGCCGCTCGGCACCGAGGTCGGCAACGCCAACGAGATGATCGAGTCGATCGCGATTCTCAGAGGTGACGGCCCTGAGGACACGACCGCCCTCACGCTCCGCCTGGGAGAGGAGATGCTGATGCTCGGTGGTGTCGCAGCCGATCGAGATGAGGCACGATCTCAACTCGACTCGGTCATCGCCTCCGGTGCAGCACTCGACGTATTCGCCAGGGTCATCGAAGCACAAGGTGGAGACCCCCGGGTGCTCGACGATCAGTCGCTCTTCCCGTCCGCCGACCACCTCTTCACCGTCGTCGCCGAACGTTCAGGCTTCGTCGAACGCTGTGACGCCCTCTCCGTCGGTCGTTCGGCCGTTCGCCTCGGAGCCGGACGCCAGGCGAAGGAAGACGACGTCGATCCAGCCGTCGGCATCACCGTGCTGGCCAAGGTCGGTGATGAAGTCGCCGCCGGTGACGCCCTCGCAACGGTGAGCTACAACACCGACGACCAACTCACGGCGTGCCTCCCTGTACTCGAGACCGCCTGGATCCTGTCCGATGAACCGCAAACGCCCCTACCCCTGATCCTTGGAGAGGTGAGATGAGCTACGAACAACTGCAGGAAGCCGCAGCAGCGATCGCCGAGCGTACGGGACGGGAACGCCATCAGGCTGCCGTCGTTCTCGGATCGGGCCTGAGCGACTACGCCCAGTCCTTCGACGATGCGATCGAGATCCCGTACTCCGAGATCCCCTTCTTCCCCGAGCCACGGGTCGTCGGCCATGGCGGGAGCCTCTTCTCTGTACCGATCGGCAACGGCGCAGTTCTGCTCTTCGCAGGGCGGGTCCATACGTATGAGGGTTGGGACCTCGACGAGGTCGTGTTCGGCGTCCGGACGGCCGCCCTTGCCGGGGCATCGTCGATCCTCCTCACCAACGCCGCCGGAGGTCTCGGCGAAGGCCTCGCCCCCGGCGATCTCGTCGCGATCAGCGACCACCTCAATTACACAGCGAGGAATCCGCTCGTCGGCATGAACGACGACCGGCTCGGCCCGCGGTTCCCCGACATGAGCCAGGTCTACTCACGGCGTCTTCGCGGACTTCTCGAGCGGGCATTCCAGAGCGCATCGGTTCCGTACAAGGAGGGTGTCTACGCCTGGTTCCTCGGTCCGAGCTACGAAACGCCGGCCGAGATCGAGATGGTGAAGCGGGCCGGGGGCCACCTCGTTGGGATGTCGACCGTTCCGGAGGCGATCGCCCTCAACCACATGGGTGTCGGCGTCGCCGGTATCTCCCTCGTGACGAACTACGCGGCAGGGATCACCGACACACCGCTGTCCCACGAAGAAGTAACCGA
>JAOZMA010000139.1 GCA_029934555.1 Acidimicrobiia bacterium
CCCATGAGGAGCATGCCGAGAAGCGAGACGACGACGGTGACCCCTGCGAACAGGACGGCGCGTCCGGCCGTGTTGAGCGCCGCGCCCGTTGCCTCCGCGACCGAGTCTCCCCGGTCGAGATACTCCTTGAAACGGGTGACGATGAACAGGGCGTAGTCGATGCCGACACCGAGTCCGATCATGATGCCGATCGTCGCTGCGAAGTCAGGCATCTCGATCAGGTTGCTGATCAACGCTGTGAGGAGCACCCCGACGCCGACTCCTGCGAGGGCGGTCGCGATGGGCACGCCCATTGCGACCACGGAGCCGAATGCTGCGATGAGAACGAATATGGCGAACGCCAGGCCCAGCATCTCGGAGTTCGGCGGTTCCCGCTCGCGGAACATGTCGCCGCCGAGCGCCGTCTCGAGACCATCGATCTCCGGAGCGAGCGAGGCGATCTCTTCACCGATAGCAGCACCCTCAGCGGTCGTGGTCCCGACCACCAGAATGAGCCGAGCGTATGCGATCTTCCCCGCGCTCTCCCCATCGGAAGAGATCTGGGTGCCGCCCATCGGGGAGTACGGGCTGATGACGTTGACCACGCCATCGACCTGTTTCGTTTCCTCGAACAACTTGGACATCGCTGCCTGAATCTCAGGATCAGCGACTCCCTGTTCGGCCCGGAAGACGATGGTCCCCTGGTCTCCACCTGCGCTCGGGAAGTTGGCTGTGAGGATCTCCAGCCCCTCGCTGCTCTCCGAGGCAGGGGCCGTGATGTTGTCGGTGAAAGCCGGTCCGATCGTGAGAACCGCCCCAACAAGCACGGCTACCGTGAGGAGCCAACCGGCGATGAACCGCCAGGGATGAGAAGCAGCGAATCGGCCGAGACGCACGAGCATGAAGAACTCTCCAAAATGAGACAACGTGACTTGAGTGAGACAGACCGTATCATGTATGTGGAGGTAACGCATGTCCGGTCCTGAACTCATCACGAACCCACAGGTCCAACGCACGCATCAGTTGATGCTCGACGCGGCCCGAGAGCTGCTCAGCGAGAACGGTCCCGGTGCGGTGACCCATCTCCGGGTCTCCGAGATGTCAGGGGTTGCACGGGCTACGGTCTATCGACACTGGCCGGACCGCGCCGACATCCTGCTCGACCTCCTGCGCGGGGGCGCCGACCTCCACCTGACCCCTCCCCCGGAAGGTATTCCCCTCGCAGACCGGGTCACCATCCTCCTCCGGACACTCGCAACGTCCCTCAACGGAGACAGCGGGCGGATCCTGACGGCGATGATCGGTCTCGCAGAGTGGGACGAAGACGTCTTCGCCGCGCTCGAACGAATGCGGGCATTCGGGCCGACACTGCTCCGAGACATCCTCGCCGCCGGACGTGACGATGGTTCACTTGTCGCGAGAACGAACATCGACTTGCTCATGGACGTCTTGATCGGCCCGCTGTTCCTTCAGCGACTCCTCCACCACGCCGAGATCACAAACGCCTACGTCGATGACCTCGTTGCCACGACGCTTGGACCCTGTCTCGCTGAATAGCGACCGCGCCGATCCTTTCGCGGAAGTTGATCACAGCCGTCAGGCGCGATTGTGGTGCGCGGTCCCGTCATGAGCCCCGGATTGTCCAGAGGGTTCGACGTGAACGATCGCCTGGACCGGAAACGAGAACCGATGATGGAGGGCGTGCTCGACCTCGTGGGCCGTGTCGTGACCCTCCGACACGGTGAGATCCGGGTCGACGGAGACCGACACGGCAACACTCAGCTGATGGCCGTGCCACCGCACCCGCAGGTCGGAGATGTTCCGAACACCGTCCACACCGCGAACCGACTCCTCAACATCATCGACGACGGCAGGTTCGACCCCGTCGAGCAGACGTCGCGACATGCGACGACCCGTACGAACCAGAAGCCACAGCATGGCTCCTGCAACCACGATGCCGGCTATCGGGTCCACCCAGGCGGAGCCGAGGGCGGCGCCAATGCCGGCAACGACAACAGCCAGAGATGTCAGAGCGTCGCTCCTGGCATGCTGACCGTCGGAGACGAGTGCTTCGGATCCGATCTCGTTGCCGACCTTGATCCGATACCGGGCGACGAACTCGTTGCCAGCCGCTCCGATGAGACCTGCTGCGATCACCCAGGGGATGTGGTCGATGAGCCTTGGCTCGAACAATCGACCGACCGACTCCCAGATGATCAGAGCCGCCGAGGCACCGATAGCAACGACGATCAGGAGTCCAGCAACGTCCTCGAACCGTCCGAAGCCGTACGTGTAGGCACGGGTCGGTCGTCGGCGCCCAACAGCGAAGGCGATCCAGAGCGGAATCGCCGTCAGCGCATCGGCGAGGTTGTGCAGTGTGTCCGACAGCAGCGCCACCGAACCGCTGAAGACCACGATGATCGCCTGGAGTGCGGCGGTGATGCCGAGAGCAACGAGCGACACCTTCGTGGCCCTGATCCCGACCGAGCCGGAGTCGATGATGGACTCTCCGTGGCCACCTCCGTGGTCGTGGTCGTGGCTCACCATGTGGCCGATCCGGTGCCGAAGTGCCTCGAACCGCGACGGTTTCTCAGCCGGTTCGTGGTTGTGATCGTGGGAGGATTCCATGCTTGGAAAGAACGGTAGACCGGCCGGACCTTGTATACCGGTTGTCGCGATCGGCCGGCGTCACACAGCCCGCCATCTCCGCAGTGTCCTATTCAGATCTGTCCGTCTGGCTCAATGAGATCGTGTCTTCTCAGCCGGTCGAGTCGCGGCGGGTCGACACGTATGCAAACACCATGACAATGCCCATGCCGCCGAACAGGACCGCCGACCAGATTCTCTCAGCCGTCGCCTCGATCGTCGCAGCACGGAAGGCGAAAATGGCCGCGGCGATCAGACTCAGCACGCCCAACACCATGAAAGCGACCGGCGGGAACGATGACTGTCGTGACATGGATGCTCCTCTCCGATTTCGACCAACAGCATCTCGCGGGCCGGAGTCGATCGCCAGAGGCGAATGGCACGGGAGCCAGAATTCGTCGCCACAACGATCAAACCGGAAGAGAAGTCGCTCCAATTCGCTTGTGCCCAAACTGGAAGAATCGGCCCCGCCACGGCGTGCGGCCATCTACGCTCGGCGACGGGAGGGAGACACGTGGACGAGCCGAGACGATCAACAACGGGCAAGAGGGATTCCCGTCATTCGCGAGACCTCGCGATCGCGTGGGGACTCGTTGCCGTTCAAGCCGTTCTGATCATCGGCATCCTCCTGACTCCGATCAGCACCGATTGGCCGCTCCCTCCCGCCGCTGCCGCGGTCGCCACCGCACTCACCTGGCTCGGCATCGCACTCATCGTCTGGGCAGTTCTCGTCTTCGGACGAGGCGTGACTCCATCCCCCTTGCCCTCGAACAGGGCGCAGCTCCGAACCCGGGGGCCATACCGGTGGATCCGTCATCCGATGTACACGGGAGTGATCGTGCTGATGGCCGGCTCCGCCCTCGGACGTCGCAACTGGATCGCTGCAGTCCTATGGATCCTGCTCGTGGTCTTCCTCCTCACCAAGATGCGGTGGGAGGAGCGCCGTCTCATGGAGACGTACCCCGGCTACGACTCCTATCGGAAGACTGTGCCAGCCCTCATGCCGTTCGGTCCCCGACCCGCGTCGTCTCTGGACTCCTCATCGTCGACCTGACGAGATCCGGGTCAGCCGGTACAGAGCGATTCGAGGATTGAACGATCGATCGATGAGCCCGTGCCGCGGGTAGTACCCCCGGTCGTGATCCATGTACCCATCGAGGAACACGGCAGCACCGGGTTCGAGTAGCGCCGCGCTTGCAGCCTCGACGACCCGGTCGGCCACGGCCTCATCATCGTCGAATGCTGCGCTCTCACTGCGACGCGGGAGTTCGACAACTGCCACCGCCCGCCTCCCCGATGCCGCGGCGAGTTCGTCTGCCTCGGCCAACCCGCTCCCAATCGGTTCCGTCCACGGGATACGAAACACGAGTTCATCGAATCTGCCGCTCGCATCAATCCGACGCCAACGGTCGAGCATCGGATCGTCGCGAACGCTGAATCCTGGGGCCACGAAGTGGTGGACGACGGCATCGGACGCCCCAACAGGCACGATCGGAGCGATCGCAAGGCGTATGGCATCGAGGTCGGCGCCTTCCACCGAAGCCAGCACGGCATCGAATCGATCGGGTGGAGCGATGATCTCCCAACGGCGAATGTCGGGGGCCAGTGACCTCACGGCATCGACGGCTCGCTGATCCGGAACTCCCGCAGAGAAGACACTGAATTGCGTGCCCCGTGACGTCAGATCTCTCATCCTCTCGGCACCATCGGGTGTCGTCAGGTCCTCGAGAGGAACACGAACATCGCGGATCCTGGCTTCCCACAGCGCCAGGATCGGTGCATCGTTGCGGATCCGCTTGCGAGTGAACTCATCGAGGCCGGCGGTCGGGAAATCGGCGACGGTCATCCAGCCATGACGCAGGGTCACACCGATCGGACTCTCCCACTCCGGGTCGAGCACCGTCTCAACCGGCACCGGCAGCCGCTCGTCGGAAGGAACCGATCCGTACGATCGCAGTGGCCTCACCGTGTGGCCGTCGGCGGTGACGTCGACCACGAAGATGCCCAGCTTCGGCGGGTCGTCCCTCCCGTTCTCGGCAGGTGGGCGAACGGCCGCGACCTCGGCGTAATCCGGGCGCACGAAGCCGGTCGACGGTGCAACGTAGAGGTCGGTTGTCTTGTGCCGGTTGTAGAGAAACGTGTGCACGTGCCCCGAGAAGACCGCCTCAACCTTGTGGCGTTCGAGCAGGTCCAGCAGCCACGACCGTGCCGGTTCACCGATGTTGTCGTAGTGCTCGTTCTCGTTGCGGTCCCGAACGAACGGCGGATAGTGCGTGAAGAGGAAGGTGGGTCGCCCCGAGGCTTCTGCGAGATCGGCTTCGAGCCAGCGTCGCTGTCGGGCTTCCCGACCGAGTCCAGAGTTCAGTACCTGAGTATCGACGATGACGAAGTGAAAGCCTCCGGCGTCGAACGACCGGAACGATGGACCCCATGCCTCCTCGAAGACGGCATAGTTCTCCTCTGCAACGGCGGGGACAGCGACGAGCGCGTCGGGCTTGTCCCCGACGTCGTGGTTCCCCGGAACGAAGTAGATGGGGTGACGAAGTCGTGCGTAGATGCCCGTGGCAAGATCGATCGCCTCGACATGTGTCTCCTCGACCGGGAGCGGATGAACGATGTCGCCGAGGTGGACGACGAACGAGGCATCGATGCGATTGCAGAGGTCGACGATGAACTCGTTGCGTTGCACAAGCCACGCATTGGACGGATACGCGTCGCTCTCCTGCTCGGGCGGACGGATGTGCGAGTCGGCGATGACGACGAACCTGAACGTAGCCCCGTCATGAGCCACCGGACTGTGAGACGCCACCTTCATCCTTCTTCCTGTGTCCAGACCGTTGGTGTTCACGGTACACAACGTATGATTCGCAGCCCTCGGGAGCCGAACTCATGCGCATTGAAACACCCAGGACACGACGGCGTCGGCACGCCGTTGAAGCCCCGTTTCCGGAACAGTGGCGGACGCTCCTCGAGGCCAACATGGCCCACTGGCGATGGCTCGACGACGACGAGCGCGACCACCTCGAGTGCCTCACCAAGGGGTTCCTCTTCGATAAGAGCTTCGAATGGGTAGACGGTCTCGAAGAGTCGGACGACATCAAGGTCCTCGTTGCTGCGTCCGCCTGTCTCCTCATCCTGGGTCTCGAGCAGGTCTACTACCGCGACGTCACCTCGATCATCATGTATCCGACTCAGACGACTCAGAAGGGGCGCCGGGGTGCACCCGAAGCAGCCGGACTCGCAACGGACGCGATCGTTCCGATCCTCGGCGAAGCCATGCTGCACGGCCCTATCTTGATCGCATGGGACTCGGCGAAACGGTCGGCGGCTCATGCGAACACCGGGCACAACGTGATCTATCACGAGTTCGCTCACAAGATCGACATGGCCGATGGCAGCGTCGACGGCCGCCCTCCGATGGCGAAGGCGCAGCGGGATCGCTGGGAAGAGGTGTGCCGACGGGAGTACGAAGCATTGAGAGACGGCACGAACGATGAACCGTTCCTCAGGGCATACGGCGCCGTCAACCCCGCTGAGTTCTTCGCCGTCGCGACCGAGTTCTTCTTCGACCGTCCCGTCGACATGGAGAGCCACGAACGGGATCTCTATCAGGTCCTCCGCGAGTTCTACCGCCAGGATCC
>JAOZMA010000140.1 GCA_029934555.1 Acidimicrobiia bacterium
AGATCGCTTCTACCATGAACTGGCCTATTGGGGTGGTGGCTTCTAGCTGGTTGACTCGCTCGGCGACGAGGGATCCGATGGTCGCCTGGCTGCACTGGAGCTCCAGGGCCCGCCCGTTGATCTTGGTCGCTTCGTCCTCGAACTCCTCGACGGATGGGAGGTCGCCACCGGTGGCGTTGAGCTCTTCGACCGTCATGTCTCCGACTTCCTTCTCGACGTCGTCGATGAGATCCTGCATGAGATCGATGGTGACGTCTGCGATGTCTTCGCACGTCTCCGGCTGCCCTCCGCCACAGGCGGACAGCACGAGGGAGAGGACGAGCACGAGGAGGACGAGAGTTCGTTTCAGCACGGCGCGGAGGCTAGACCCCAATGCCGAGTATCCGCCGTATCAGACGGTGTCGATCGAGTCGACGATGCCGGTGATGACGGCCCGAATGGGGCCGGTCGCAAGGCCGAAGATCTGACGGGCGGAGTTGCCTTCGTCGATGATCAACACGGTTTCGCCAACGCCGGCACCCACGGTGTCGACGGCGATCGTGTATCCGTCGGGTTCACCGTTGACGTCGAGGAGATCGCAGATCATGAGGGACCGCCCGTCGAAGAACGGATGGTTGATCGTAGAGACGACGTTGCCGGAGACCCGTCCGATCTTCACGTCATCACCTCGTCGACGATCCCCACGATGGCGTGGTCGACTGGTACGAAACGGGGTTCGAGCGCTTCCGCGGCTTCTCGGGACGCTACGAAGTAGACGAGCTCACCCGGTCCGGCCATGTAGACGGCGTCGGCAGCGATGACGGGTCGGCCGACCGGTTCTTGCTGCTTAGTCAGTGGCTGTACGACGAGGAACTTGAAGCCTTCGAGCCCTTCCGACTTGATGGTGGCCACGACGGTCCCGGTGACTCTTCCCAGTTGCATCAGCGATCCCCGGAGTGGTGGGCGAGGCGTTGGTTGAAGCGAAGGTCGTCTGCGAGGTTCTGGCGCATCTCTTCGTGGATCTGGGCGATGACCACGTGGCGAATGAGGTGTCCGGTGGGAGTCGACCGCTCGACGGCCGCCTCTACGGCCTCCTCAACGTCGGCGACGGATCCGGCGAAGATCGCATAACCCTTCCCCCCGAGACCGTCAGCGAGCCGGACCGCCGGCAACGACACGGCTGCAGCCTTGACGCCGGCATCGGCGGCCTCGACGACGCTGGCGACCGTGGCGGTCTCCACGATCCCCGCTGCGTCTCCATCGAAGTCGGCCACTTCGACCGAGGACACGATGGCAGCAACCACATCGTTGTGGATGGCAGGGAGGAAGATCGAGTCGATCACGGCATCCGCACCGGCCTCGCTCCCGGTCTCAAGCGCAACCTCGACGCTCGCCGTATCCCCGGCGACGAGCACCAGGTAGCGACCGGGGTGGACCGTCCCTGCGTAGATGGCGCTCACAGGGGATGACTTCACCATCGCGTCGCCGGCGAAGATGCCGACGGCGATCGAGTCGAACTCGACGATGGCGATTGCGGGGTCAGACAATGCGCATCGCTCCGACCACGGTCACCCGCCGGATACGGGAGAACGTCCTCGGGCGGGTCAACCCCTCGCCCGTAGGACTGGCGATCGAGAAGGAGCTGAAGCCCTCTCCCCCATCACCGAGACCTGCGATGTTCGGCCCGTTCGCCACCATGATCGAGCAATTCATCTCCCGCGCCATGCGTGTGATCGTGTCGACGTTCGTGGAGTGGATCGAAGCCGTGTGGCGGAACCCGTGCTCGGATGCAACAGCGAGGTTGATGGCGGCGTCAACGTCTTTGACCCTGACGACCGGCATCACGGGCATCATCTGCTCGGTCCAAACAAGACTGTGGCCGGCGGGCACCTCCGCCAGGACGAGTCGAACGTCCGGGTCGACGGACACTCCGATCTCGGAGAGGATCACGCCGGCGTCCTTGCCGATCCACGACGGATTGATGACGCCGGGCTTCCCCTGTGGCCCCATCTCCTTGAAGATCACCCGTTCGAGTCGCTTGAGTTCGTGCTCCTTGAGTCGGTACGCACCGTGAGCGACCATCGACTGAACGAGACGATCGGCGACGCTGTCGACGACGATCGTCGTCTTCTCATCGACACAGACGATGTTGTTGTCGAACGAAGCACCACGAACGATGTCACGTCCCGCCTGATCGAAGTCCGCGGTCTGGTCGACGACGGCGGGAGGGTTGCCCGGACCTGCCGTGATCGCCTTCTTCGGCATGGCAAGCGCCTCGCGAACGACGCCGGGGCCGCCGGTGACGAGCAGGACCGGGACGTCGGGATGCCCCATCAGTCGCTTCGCAGATTCGAGTGTCGGTTCAGCGATTGCCGTCACGAGATCGGGTGGTCCTCCGGCAGCAACGATCGCCCGGTTGAGCACCTGGATGTTCTCGATCGACACGTCCTTGGCGTGCGGGTGGACGTTGAACGTCACTGCGTTACCGGCGGAGATCATGGCGATCGAGTTGTTGATCACCGTCGACGTCGGGTTCGTCACGGGCGAGATCGACCCGATCACGCCGTAGGGGGCGTACTCGGTGACCATCATCCCCGAGTCGCCGGTAACTGCCTGGGGTTCGAGGTCTTCCGGACCGGGGGTCCTCACGGTGACGAGACGGTTCTTGAGGGTCTTGTCTTCGGCCCGACCGAGACCGGTCTCTTCACGAGCCAGATATGCGAGGCGCTCGCCGTCGGCCAGCATCTTCGATCGCATCGCCTCCACGATGACCTTCCGCTTCTCGAGCCCCATCTCTCGATAGGCCAGGAACGCCCGGCGCGCAGCCGAGACCGCCTCATCGATCGTGGAGTAGATGCCGTTGCCGAGCTTCGCCGAGAACGCTGCGCTCTCTGCCGCCGCACGCAAAGCGGGTCCTGTGCGATTCCGTCCTTCGACAGCATCGACACGACCGCTGACGCGGGCGATGATGTCTGCGATCTCCTGTTCGGTCAGCACGACGGCCTCACTTCACGAACACCGTCTCACCGTCGACCTCCCACGTGTCGACGATCCCCATGATGACTGCATCACAAGGCTTGTCCTTCGTGAGCTCTGTCTGACGGGCGGAGCTGCCCGACGCATACATGACGACCTCGCCGACGCCGGCGCCGACGGCGTCGACCGCCACTACGTACGTGTCGGTATCGCTGTTATCGACGTCGATCTGACGGACCACGAGGAACGTCATCCCCTCCATGAGGGGCTCTTTACGACTCGACACCAATGTGCCGGTGACTCTCCCGAGCTGCATCTATCCCACCTCCTGGGTGTGCGGAGCAGCCGGGATCAGCCGAGTTCTTCTTGAGCTTCGCTCGCTCGCCCGAGCGGGAGGACGAGATCGATGTTGAGGTGCGGGCGGGCGATGACGTGCGTCGAGATGACTTCGCCGACCTTCTCTCCGCCTCGAACGCCGGCATCAACCGCTGCCTTGACTGCTGCAACGTCGCCACGAACGATCGCCGTGACATAGCCGCCGCCGGTCTCCTCGTACGACACGAGTTCAACCTTCGCCGCCTTCACCATCGCGTCGGCCGCTTCGACCATCGCCGCAAAGCTCCGGCACTCGATCATCCCTAGTGCTTCAGCCATTTCCTGACTCCTTCTCTGATTCCGATTGACTCTAGGCGCTCACCGCTATCGGCGGTGATGCGTGTCCTTCTCGTAGCTGGCAGCCGGCGGCTGGCAGCTCAAACAACTCTTCCCTCGAGGCCTTCGAGGGCTGCGATTGCGGCTCTCCAACCGACGTCGATATCCCGCTCTTCTCCTCCGAGGTAGATGCGACCCATCGAGCCGTGGGATCGGACCTCGAGGATATTTATCTCCGCCGCCTTCTCGGCCTCATTGGCTGCGAGAGCGGCGTAGGCGGCAGGCTCGCACTCGAGGACGTAGAGCGTCTGACCGGGGATGATCAACTGGCCGTGTCGGGTTCGGTTGATCAACTGGGCGTGGTGGTCGTCGATGCGTCGGATGATCTGCGACGACAGGATCTTCGGCTTGATGCGGTCGGTCTCGACGTGATCGATCGACTCGAGGATCGCCTCGCCGGCAGCTCTCGTCTCTGCCTGATCGGGCGAGTGGACCTCGAGGAGGCCGTAGTAGCGCTCGATGATCTGCATCCCCGGCTTGACCGTGGTCGACTTGAGCGCCACATCTGTCAGCCGGTTGATCTCGATGCCGGGCGCCACCTCGACGAACAGCGAGGCGTCGCCTGCGAGGGGCAGGAACCCCTGGGCGACGGTTCCGAGGAACGCTGCATATTGCGGCTGCAGCGAATCCAGAAACGTGTACGACCGGACCTCAATACCCTTTGCCACCAGCGTCTCCTTCCGCTCCGCCAACGATCACCACTCCAGCGGATGCCCCGATTCTCGTGGCTCCCGCAGCGATCATGTCCTCTGCCTCCTGGGCCGTGTGCACACCGCCGGAAGCCTTGACTCCCATATCGGGCCCCACCGTCTCACGCATCAGCGACACGTCGTAGACCGTGGCACCTCCCCCGCCGAACCCTGTTGAAGTCTTGACGTAGTCCGCCTTGGCCTGCTTGGCGAGCGCAGAGGCGATGACCTTCTCCTCGTCGGTGAGCTTCGAAGTCTCGAGGATCACCTTGACGATCGCCCCGCCCTCGTGGGCCGAGTCGACGACCTTCTCGATGTCCGTACGGACGAGTTCGAGATCGCCGGACTTGAGTGCTCCAATGTTGATGACCATGTCGACCTCGCGGGCACCGTCGCGCAGCGCCCGGCGAGCCTCCATCGCCTTGATCTCCGGTGTTGTAGCGCCGAGAGGGAAACCGATGACGGAGCAGGTCTTGACGTCGGAACCCCGCAGACGGTCCGCCGCTCGTTTCACCCAGGTGGGATTGACGCACACCGAGGCGAATCCGAATTCTTCTGCTTCGTCGCAGAGCACGTCGATCTCGTCTGCCGTGGCGTCGGGTTTGAGAAGCGTGTGGTCGATGTACTTCGCGACATCGAGGGGCACATCGGCTGCGGTTCCATGGAACGCGACCCGGTCGGCACCGTTGGCCACGACCTGACGAACCGCTTCCGGGTTCTTGCAGATGTCGGAGCGCTCCGCAAGGGCGGTGAGCACTTCCTTGGTGATCAGTTCGACCAGGATCCCCCGGTCAAGGATGTCATCGGTCACGGGGACCCTCCGGCGTATCGCTTCTCGATCTTGTTGATCTTGTCGACCCGGTCGGCGTGGCGGCCTTCACCCCACGGCGTTGCGAGCCATTCCTCGACGATCTGCCACGCGAGATTCGGTCCAATCAGGCCGGCACCGAGAGTGAGAACGTTGGCATGGTTGTGTTCGCGACTGTTTCGAGCCGTCGAGATGTCGTAGCAGAGGGCCGCGCGAACACCGGGAACCTTGTTGGCAACCATGGCCGAGCCGATGCCGGCTCCGTCGACGATGATGCCCCAGCGGCATGAACCGTCGGCCACAAGGCGAGCTACCTCATGTGCGAAGTCGGGATAGTCGACGGCGTCGGTGGAATCGGTCCCACAGTCGTGAACGTCATGGCCCGCCTCTTTGAGTCTGAACGCCAGGCGCTCTTTCAGAGGGAATCCACCATGATCGGAGCCGATGGCAATCGTCGCCACACCTCCGCTCGGCGAGGCCGGTGCCTCGCGTTCAGGCAGTGGCGGAACCCGCCCGGCGTCGTCGAGGACGCCGGTGACGATGTTTCGAACGAGGTCTCTGACCTCGTCTTCGAGTTGTGGTGGTGTCTCTGGCATGCACCGGTTCCTATGTCGCGACTGGGGCCATGATAGGTGGATGGGCGTGGCCGAACCGGCATCGCGGCCGACGGCTAGCCTCATGGCTATGGAGGCTGCGAACAGGTGGGAGACGGAGGCGATCCGCGATTCGCGTGATCGCCGCAGCGCGCGACCGACCGTATCTCAAGGGCGCAAGGCCCCCAACCCCGTCGGCGACTGGCGAACACTTCGCGAAGTCGCGGACGAGACCGGGATCCCGATAGGCACCCTCCGCAAATGGTGCCGCCGCGAATCCGTCGACTCCTACCTCGAATCAGACGGCGAACAGACCTTGAGGATGTTGGAGATGGGGTCGGTGAGGAGGAACGCGAAGGCAATGGGGCGCGAACTAGACGGAAGTCGCCAGACGCCAGACCCCAGCCACCAGCCCGAAGAAGGGCGCCGGGCAGAGGAGAGTCGCCAGACGCCAGACACCAGTCCCCAGAC
>JAOZMA010000141.1:0-1574 GCA_029934555.1 Acidimicrobiia bacterium
TCGAAGACGTGGGCGGCGCTCCGCGACATGGCGGCTATGTGAGGTTCAGCGGAACAGTCACGGTCTATCCGGGGGACGGAACCTATCCCCGCATCCTCGCCGGGGTGCTCGACGCGCCCACGAACATCACGTTGGGGAACGACGGTGCCCTCTATGTGTCAACGGGTCAGGGAACTCCGGGTAGACCCATTCCCGGCCCCGATGGACCGACGACGATCATCGGGGAAGTACTTCGCATCACCGGGTTCTGAGAGGGTCGATCCCGTGAGGAATGCGGCGTTCTTGGCCCGATTGTACGCACCATGTGAACGTTCACTTGCAATCGCGTGAACGTTCACCCTAATGTCAGTCTCGATCGGCGTTTGGCGACCAGGGAGGTACGGGATCTGGATGCGGACCGAAGCTTCGGACTCGTTGCAGTTCTCCCCTTTCTCCGTCGTCACCACACTCAGAAGGAGTGCATCTTGACAAGGAAGAGGAGTTGGTCATGAAACGAAGAGAGACCCGGTTTCGAGCGATCATCCTTCTCGGGATGGTGCTCGCACTCGTTGCGGCCGCATGCTCGAGCAGCGATGACAGTTCCGGCGAGACGACCCCACCCGAGACGGTAATCGTCGAGGTCCCCGGCGAGACGGTCACTTCGATCGTAGAAGTGGAAGTTCCAACCGGTGGCGAGCTCGTAACCATCGTGGCTCGGTGTAAGGCCTCCCCTCCCACCGAGGAAGGGCGTTGTAACAACCTCCTGAGAGGTGCAGTCGACGCAAACGCCGCACTCGAGGCTGCGGGAGATACCCGCCGGGTGCAGGTTCAAATCATCCAGGACAACGCCGACTGGGGCGACTACAACACCGAGTTCGAGCTTGCCTCGAGCGCCGGCGAAGCGCCGGACATCATCGTGGCAGGCCACGAGAGCATCGGGACGTGGGCAACCTCCGGCATCATCCAAGACGTGACCGGTCTACTCGGTGACTATTCGGAGTTCGATGACGTCATCGACTCGTTGTGGGCATCGACCGAGCTGAACGGGAAGCGCTACGGCGTGCCGCAAGATGCTGAAGCACGTCCGATGTACTACCGCATGGACCTCCTACTCGAACTGGGTTGGACGCAGGCAGAGGTTGACGCCTTGCCCGCCGATCTCGCGAGCGGGGCATTCACGTGGGAAGACATGCTCGACACTGCAGAAGCAGCCGTCGCAGCCGGCGTTGTAGACAAGGGCAACGGCTGGTGGCATCGTCCGAAGAACGGTCCCGACTTCCTGTACTACTACACCGCGGCGGGCGGCGAACTACTCGACGACAGCGGCGCCCTGATCTACGACACGGCGGCAGGTCTGAAGGTCTACCAGCTCGTGGCCGATGCCGTGGATCGCGGCATCCTGGTGGAAACGCGTCTCGATGGTGACTGGACCAGCTGGAACTCGAGTGTCGCCAACGGCGACGTTCTCTTCTGGTTCGGCGGCACGTGGCAATGGGCCGACTGGGCCGCCAACTATGTCGCTGAAGGCGGCGAAGAGTATCTGTTCGAGAACGCCGGATTCGGTCCGATTCCAGCTCTTGCCGGCGGAACGAACT